>JAJRSQ010000216.1 GCA_024278725.1 Chloroflexota bacterium | reverse complement strand
GTGGTCGTCTCTGGGCATAATTGGCGCTTCCCGGAAACCATCCAAATGGCACTTCAAACAATTCGAGAACCCGATTGTGCCATGTTTTATTTTACTGGCGGTCGCTGTGGCTTTTGGCGCGGGTGTCGCCTCACCGCCGGTCGGTGATTGTGCGGTTGTGGTCATCACAAGACTTAACAACACAATTAGTACACTAAATATACCGAATACAATACGGGCGCTAGCTTTATTCGTCCGCATAAATTCCTCCCCCTGTGGCTACTCTTGTTGTGCGATTGATCATTCAGCTTATCTTGCCCCAAACGGTGAACACAATAATCACAATCATTGTCATGATGCCGAATGTTATCATTGCGGGACGCTTCCGAGGCAATACTTCCGGGCTCCTGTCAATGAATGGCAGCAGGAACAACATGATGATTGCAACTGCCGGAAGCAGAACGCCCATCACTCGCGGAACAAACTTGAGTATCTGATACAGTGACAGAAAATACCATTCCGGTTTAATGTGCGGTGGGGTCTCCAGCGGATTGGCTTTATCTTCCAGCCCAGCCGGAAACAGTGAAGCGAGGATAATCAGGAGACCGATGATCATATACCAACTGACCACCTCACCCAAAACATAGTTCGGGAAAAAGGGTTTCCCCTTGTCCGAAGGATCTTTCACGGGTTTGGCTGATGCCGGTTGGTGAGGGTCTGCCAGCCCTTGCTGGTGAATCAGCAATAGATGAACCCCTATTAATGCCGCAATGGTCATGGGTAGTATCAGGGTGTGAATGCCGTAAAATCGGCTGAGCGTTGCGGCGGCGATATTTTCACCGCCCCGCAAAAAGCGCAGCAAAAACTCGCCGCCAATCGGGACTGCGCCCGCCATCTCACTGCCGACCGTCGTTGCCCAATATGCCCGCTGGTCCCACGGCAACAGATAGCCGGTGAAGCCGAAGCCCATCGTCACCAGCAGCAATGCCACACCCACGCCCCACGTCAGTTCTCTGGGCGCTTTGTATGCCGCCTGAAAGAAAATTCGCAGCAGGTGAAAGATGCAGAAAGCAACCATCAGATTCGCGCCCCAGGCGTGAATGCTGCGAATAAGCCAGCCGAATTGCACGGTGCTGGTGATGAACATCACGCTGTCATAGGCTTCATCCGGCGTTCCCCGGTAATAGAGCGCCAGCAAACTCCCCGTGACCACCTGCACCAAAAATAATAGCAGGGTAATCCCCCCCAAATAATACGTTTTTGACGTTTTCGGAATATGCACATGCAACATTGCCCCCATCAATTCACGCATGCGATACCGTTCATCTATCCAGTCAATCAATCGCTGCCCACGACCGGTGGTATCAAGATTTTGTTGATATTCCATTTTACGCCGCTCCTATGTAAATATCTTCGCCATCCAGTGTGGTCGGAATTGGCGGCAGGGGGCTGGGCGGGGGACCGGAAATCACTTCGCCGGTTACAACGTTGAAGAACCCGTCATGGCAGGGGCATTTGATGATTTGGTCGTTTTGGTCATACATAACAATACACCCCAAATGAGTGCAAATAGCTGAAAAAGCTTTCACTCCTTTTGGGGTGTTTGTCACAACAACCGGCTGACTGCCATACGACACAATCTTGCCGTGTCCGACGGGAATATCCTGCGTGGTTCCCACAAGCATACGATTCCCGCCACCATCGCTTCCCGAAGGCGGCGGTATCAAATAGGCGATAATCGGCGTTAGCACCCCCGCAATCGTGGTGAACACGGAGAAGCCGAGCAAGTAACTTAAAAAGTTACGCCGCCCCATGGTGTGAGGTTGTTGCGTGTTTTCCGGATTTTCTGCGTTGCCTTCTTTCATTTTTGCATCCTCCCTTTTTTTGTGGCAATAAAGTTTGATAAAAATTAACGCACCCGAACGCAATCCAGTGGCAGATGGACTCAGCGCGTTGGTTACGGTGTGGCAGAAATCAAACGTAGCCGCAATTTATGTTGTGCTTGGGGTGTTGTGGCAGCACACTATGGCAGGACATGCGTCAATGAGGCGGCAATGTCTTTGAAGTGAGGTGTGTTGTACTTTGAGAGAGGAAGGTGGGATGATTTCGGGATGTTTATACTTCAAACGTCCTTTACAATCAAAATATATGCGAAGAACATGTCACAAAAGCGTTCTTTTGCGCGAAAGCGTCATCGCATTGACGGGGTGTTCTCACCCTATCATCTCAAGCACCAAAAAAAATGAGGTTTTTTGAAAATTTTGATTAAATCCATTATACCATAGACTGCGATTTTGACAAGGTGCGAAATTGTACCACGGCTTGTGAAAAAGAACGTTGTTTCGTCAGTCAAAAATAGCCATTACCAAAATTTTATCTGTGAAAATCCGGAATCAAAAAAACAACCCACATCGGGTTGCTTTTTGCTTCGATAAATTATAAACGCCCCCTATGGTGCGTTAATGCACCATCTCAATCCGGAAATCCGCCAACACGCAATCCAGACGGGTCTCCTCCAGCCAGGCGACCACCTGCATCAACAAGCCGTGGGCGTATTTTTCATCGCTGCTGACGCACACCACGCCGAGTACCGCCGTCCGGTGGCTGTCCTGACGGTCTACCTCGGCAATGCTGATGTTGAATCGCCGGCGAAGTTTCGCCTGGACACTTTTCAGCACCCGCCGTTTGTCCTTCAGCGATTGAGCGGCGGGGATATTCAATTCCAGAGTCAGCACGCCGATGACCATCATCACACCCGCCGATTCCACTCGTCGGCGGTGTAACGGGTGGCGCGAAAATGTTCCGCCAATGTCTGCTCGTAATCGGACAGGGGTGCGGGCGCGAGTTCCAACCGCAGCGCCCGCGAAAACCCGCGCGCCATCGCCTCGGCGGCGGCGGCGAAACTCACCGTCCGCCCCATTTCACGTTCCAGCGTGGTGGCGCGGGCGAGCAAATCGCGGCTGAGCGCGGCTTTTTCATCCGCCGGAATTGCAAGCGCGTCGAAAATACGGGTGATGTCGCCCCCCAGCGGCAGCGTTCCGTGTTGCAGCACCATCTTTTTGCGCCGCACCTGCGCACTGCCGACCAATTTTTTCCCGTTCAGAGTCACTTCATAATGAGAGGGCGTATCGAAGCACGCCGCCCCCTGCCGAGGATTTTTCGGCATGTTCCCTTCTGCCTGCACCGCCACCGCGCCCAATTCCTGCAAGCCCGTCAGCAAGCCCGCGCTCAAACGGCGGTAGCTCGCCACTACGCCACCCGCCACACGGGGGTCGGTTTGGCGGGTGATGACGCTGTAGGTGAGTTCATCGGTGTGTAAAATCGCCCGCCCGCCGGTGGGACGGCGCACCCAAGTGTACCCCAGCGCCTCACACGCGACAATGTCCACATCGGCGAAATGCTGGTTGTAGCCCAGCGAAAGGCACGGCGGCTCCCAGCGGTAAAAGCGGAGCGTCGGCACGGTTTTCCCCTCCGACAGCGCGTGCATGATAGCTTCATCAATTGCCATGTTGGTTGCGCCGTCGGCGGGGGGGGTGATGAGCAATCGCCATTTTTCGGCGGGGAAAGATGTTTCGGTCATAGTTTCAGCGGGATTGGAGACCGGCGATGCAACCGCCAATCTCCAATCGCCAATTATCCTTTATAGCACAGCACCGGACGGCGAGCGGCTTGGACTTCATCCAGCCGTCCCAGTTCCGTGATGTGCGGGGCGGAATGGAGCACGTCCGGATTGGTGTGCGCTTCTTCCGCAATCTTCAGCAGGGTGTCAATATATGAGTCGAGGGTGTCTTTCGATTCGGTTTCCGTCGGCTCAATCATCATCGCTTCGTGGACGATGAGCGGGAAATAGACCGTCGGGGGGTGATAGCCGAAGTCAATCAGCCGCTTGGCGATGTCCATGGTGTGGATGCCCTCGGCGATGTCGCCCTGCGCCACAAATTCGTGCATGCAAATGCGATTGTACGGCACGGGGTAAGCGTCCTGCACTTTCACCCGGATATAGTTGGCGTTCAGCACGGCATTTTCGGTGACCGCGCGCAACCCTTCCGCGCCGAGCATCCGAATGTAGGTGTATGCCCGCACCAGCACGCCAAAATTGCCATAGAAGGATTTCACCGGACCGATGGACTGCTCCGGGGTGGACAGGGTGTATGCGTCGCCGTCTTTAACGACGATGGGACCCGGCAAGAACGATGCCAGCGCTTCCGTCACGCCGATGGGACCCGAACCGGGACCGCCGCCGCCGTGCGGGGTGGAAAAAGTTTTGTGCAAATTGAAGTGCATCACATCGAAACCCAAATCGCCGGGGCGAACGATGCCCATCAGCGCGTTGAGGTTCGCGCCGTCGCCGTAAACCAGCCCGCCGCAATCGTGAATGGTCTGCACCACCTCCACCATCCGTTCTTCAAACAAGCCGAGCGTGTTGGGGTTGGTGATCATCAAGCCCGCCACCGTATCATCACACGCGGCTTTCAGCGCGTCCAAATCAATATTGCCCCGGTC
>JAJRSQ010000215.1 GCA_024278725.1 Chloroflexota bacterium | reverse complement strand
GCGCACCAAAGAAATGCTCAGCGCGATGTCGGTTTTTTCGTTGCTGGTGATTTTTATCTTCAACTTCGCTTTCGACCTCCGCGCCGATAACGCCAACACCCTCGCGCCCGGCGTGCTGTGGGTTGCCATCGCCTTCGCCGGGATGCTGGGGCTGGGACGCAGCTTCATCACCGAGCGCGACCGTGGCTCGTTGGAAGGGCTGTTGCTCGCCCCGGTAGACCGCAGCGCCATCTATTTGGGGAAACTGCTGGGCAACATTCTGTTCATCTCCGTGGTTGAAGTGGGTATTCTCCCTCTGTTCATCGTATTTTTCAATCAACCGCTGTCCGTGGTTCCCGCGCTCATCGGCGTGATTATTCTGGGAACCATCGGCTTTGCCGGCGTGGGGACGCTTTTCTCGGCAATGGTCATTCACACCCGCGCCCGCGACGTTCTGCTGCCGATTATGCTCTTCCCGGTGGTTGTGCCGGTGTTGCTCTCGGCGGTGCGGATTACGGCGGGCATTTTAGACCAACTCCCCCTCGCCGATGTTCAAAGCTGGTTGAGTCTGTTAATTGCATTCGACCTGATTTTTATGGCTGTATCATTCATGATGTTTGAATATATTGTGGAGGAATAATCGCATATGGTTTCAGAAACCACAGTGACAACAAAAACCGGCAGTGACAAATGGGGCATCATCCTCAACTCTCTGAGTGCGGTGATGATACTGACCGGGCTGTATCTGGCATTCGTATTCGCCCCCCCGGCGGCAAACCTGAAAGCGCCCGCCGAGCAGCTCGCCCAGCGCATCATGTACTTTCACGTTGGTTCGGCATGGGTCGGCTTCTTCGCCTTTTTCGTCACCTTTGCCGCGGGGATAATCTACCTTTTCAAACGGACTTTTGTGTGGGACAACTTGGCAAATTCCAGCGTGGAAATCGGGTTGACTTTTATGACGATGGTCTTGGTGACCGGCTCAATCTGGGGCAAACCGACATGGAACACGTGGTGGACATGGAGTCCCCGGCTCACCATCAGCGCCATTGGCTGGCTGATGTATGTCGGCTATCTGATGCTCCGTTCCGCCATCGACAACCCCGCGCGCCGCGCGCGGTTCGCGTCCGTGTACGGCATCATCGCCTTCCTTTCCGTGCCCATCAACTTCATGGCAATCCGCTGGTGGCGGGACATCCACCCGGCGGTGGTGGGTTCCAGCGCAAATGCGGGGCAGGGCGGCTTCAACATGAGCGACCGCATGACCTTCACCCTGGTCTTCTGCGTGATTGCGTTCACCGTATTTTTTGCCACACTGCTGTACCATCGGATGCGTTTGGGCAAAACCGAACACGAAGTTGAATCACTCAAACAACAAATTCTGTATCAATAGGAGACTATCATGGCAGATTTAATTTATTTGATGATGGCATATGCCGCCTTCTGGATTTTGAGTTTTGCGCTGATTTTCAGCATCTTCTCCCGCCAGAAAAAATTAGATAATGAAGTGGCAATGCTGAAACAACTCATCAACGATAATTCGCAGCAGAGCTGAATCATCAGCCGAAGTTTGGAGAATACGGTTTGTCTTTACAGAAAACGCATTGATTTTTTGGGATTTCAGAGGGTTGTGGCAAAAAAAACTGAGGTTCTTTGGGAATTCAGGGGTCTGTCATTGCGAGCGAAGCGAAGCAATCTCCGCTAACGTTCACAGCGATTGCTTACCCCCGCCGGGGCACAGGTCGGCGCAGAAAACGTGCCTTGCAATGACA
Source organism: Chloroflexota bacterium (assembly GCA_024278725.1). Lineage (GTDB taxonomy): Bacteria > Chloroflexota > Anaerolineae > 4572-78 > 4572-78 > JANTHQ01. The sequence goes on along the minus strand of JAJRSQ010000215.1, from coordinate 9,755 downwards.
TTGTATAAATTCCCCCCGGATTCTGATTGAGCCAAAATTGTCACACGTTTCGTTCAACCCCTTCAATCCTGAGGAGCCAATACATTTGCGGTAGTTTGAAGTTTAAGCAATTTATCTGCAAGGAGAAACCATGATAAAAAACGTTTTGTTTTCCGGTATCTTTATATTACTGATGTCGGTGGCATGTACCGGTCAGGTTGCAACCCAACCGCCGGCGCAAGTCAAATCGTCACAGAATTTGACCGTTTATCGGTCACCGACGTGAGGCTGTTGCGGGGGATGGATTTCGTATATGGAGCAGAACGGATACACGGTTGAGGTTAAGAATGTGGAAAATATGGCAACCGTGAAAACCCGTTTCAACGTTCCATCGAAACTCTACTCTTGCCACACGGTCATCGTTGATGGCTACATTCTTGAGGGACATGTTCCGGCAGCTGATGTCGCGCGATTGTTAACTGAACGACCTGATGATATAATCGGCTTGGCTGTACCCGGTATGCCGGTCGGGTCACCCGGTATGACAATTGAGGGCGTTGAACCGCAAGCATATAATGTGATTGCTTTCGACCGCGCCGGCAAAACCGAAATATTCAGCAGTTACCCGTAGCAGCAGGGAGCCGGAGAAGTTAGTATATTTGCCATTGTTTGAAACGTCGAAAATTTGTCAATTGTGATTGCATCCGTCGTGTGCCTGCCCGTTGAAAACGTATGGCGCATTACAGATGCCGCACAGAAATGACGGTATACTGAAAAAGTATCGTCGGACATGTAAACTCTGTAAATAAGGAAAAATATATGCCTCCCGAAAATATTACCATTACTTTGGCGTTTGCCGCCGGATTTCTTTCATTCATCTCCCCGTGTGTCTTGCCGTTGGTTCCCGTATATTTGGGCTATTTAACCGGCTCCACGGTGGGGAGTGAAGATGACAGCGTGAATCGCCGAGTGGTCTTTGGGCACGCATTGATGTTCATCGTCGGTTTCACGCTGGTCTTCGTGGTGGTCTTCGGCGCACCCTTCGGCTTGCTGGGAACCTTCTTGCGCGGCACATTCTCCAGCATTCTGGTGAAGGTCGGCGGCGCATTCCTCATTTTATTCGGGTTGCATATGGGCGGCGTTTTCCGTTATTTGGCAAATAAAATCGGTGAACCCGTCAGCACGCTCAATTATAAGCTGGATATGCTCATTCTGCCGGAACGCCGCATGCAGGCGGATGTGGGGCAAAGCCCCAGCTACTCCCGTTCGGTGTTTGTGGGGATGACCTTTGCCGCCGGATGGACGCCCTGCATCGGTCCGTTGTTGGGCGCAATCCTGACCATCGCCGCGAGCGGGCAGGACTTTGGACAAGCCATTCTGATGCTCTTTGTCTATTCGATGGGCTTGGCTATCCCGTTCCTGCTGACGGCACTGCTGCTCACTTCGGCGACCGGCTTCCTGCGGCAACTGAACCGGCACGCGCATGTGATTGAAGTGGTCAGCGCAATCTTCCTGGTGGTTGTGGGGGTGCTGCTGGTCACCGACCAATTCACCGCGCTCTTCAACTCCACTTTCAGCAGTTTTGCCCCGGAATGGTTGATTGAACGATTGTAATTACCAATATTGGCTCCGAACACCCGGAACACATCGTTCCGGGTGTTTTTTTATTCCCGCTTTGGCGGTTTTTGGCATTTTTCCAACCTTGAATTATCATAACCTGCACCGGCGCAACGTTGCGCAATTCAATTGTAGGATTATCCGTGTCCATTAAAATTTTGCCGCAAACCGTCGCCGATAAAATTGCTGCGGGCGAAGTTGTCGAGCGCCCCGCATCGGTGGTGAAAGAATTAATTGAAAACGCTATTGATGCCCATGCCACCACCATTCGCGTGGAAATCAGCAAGGGTGGCAAACAACGCATCAAAGTTGCTGATGACGGTGCCGGCATCCCCGCCGATGATGTGCCGCTGGCGTTCCGCCGCCACGCCACCAGTAAACTTTCCACGATTGAAGAATTGTTTCAAGTGCGCACCCTCGGTTTTCGCGGCGAGGCGCTCGCTTCCATTGCGGCGGTATCGCAATTGACCATGACCACCCGCCCCGCCGATTGCACCGGCGGCACGCAAATCCGCGTTGAGGGGGGCGTGCAGCAATCGCTTTCGCCGGTGGGCGCGCCCGCCGGAACGGTCATCACGGTGGACAACCTCTTTTTCAATGTGCCGGCGCGGTTGAAATTCCTGAAGGCGGACGCCACGGAGACGGGACATATCTTTCGTATTGTGAGCCATTACGCGATGGCGTATCCCGAAATCCGTTTCGCGCTGCACAGCAACGGGCGACAGGTCTTTCAAACCGATGGCAGTGGCGAAATGTTCGATGTGCTGGTGTCCGTGTGGAAGCTTGATACCGCGCGGCAGATGGTTCCCGTGCATGCTGAATCGGACACGGGGATTGCGGTGGACGGTTATGTGGGCACGCCCGCACTGCATCGGGGACAGCGCGACCAGCTCATCTTTTTTGTGAACCGCCGGTCGATTCAAGACCGCTCGCTGGCGCATGCGGTGGCGCAGGCGTATCATACTTTTCTGCCCATCGGACGGCATCCGGTGGCGGTGCTGAACATTTCGCTTCCGCCGGAAGAGGTGGATGTGAATGTGCATCCCACCAAAGCGGAGGTGAAGTTTCGGCAGCCCGGCGCGGTTTTTTCGGCGGTGCAGCGCCCGGTGCGTGCGGCGGTGCTGGCGGACGCGCCGATGGTGCGCGCGGCGAAGACCGTCGGGAACGGGAGCGAGTCGGGGTGGCAGGGAAACCACGCCGGCGAGCCTTTTGCCTCCCTCGGCAGTGGTGCGCGAGCAAGCCGGTTTGGGTTTGAGATGCAGCGCACATTGCCCACGGATGATCCCTTCCCCATAAATGATGCGGAGAATAGCCTGCCGCCATTGCGCGTGGTGGGACAAATCCAACAAATGTACATCATCACTGAGGGACCGGACGGGCTGTATTTGATTGACCAGCACGCGGCGCACGAGCGGATTTTGTATGAAAAAATGATGGCGCAACATGCCACTGCCGCCGTGGCGCGCCAACAGCTTCTTTCGCCGGAATTGCTGGAACTGACGCCCGGTCAGGCGGCAATTGTGGCGGCGGAGCTGGCGGCGCTGAATGCGGTGGGTTTTTCGCTGGAGCCGTTCGGCGGGACGAGCTATCGGCTGCTTGCCGTGCCCGAAATTCTGGCGAAAGCGGACCCGACCGCCGCTTTTTTGGATATTGTGGGCGAAATGGCGGAAGGGGCGGTGCCGCTGGCGAAGGAAACGCACGAGCGGATTGCGTTGATTGTGTGCAAACGCGCCGCCATTAAAGGGGGGCAGACGCTTTCGACGGAAGAAATGCTGGCATTGATCCGGTTGCTGGAGCAAAGCCAAAATCCGCGCACGTGTCCGCACGGACGCCCCACGATGATTCATATGTCGGCATACCGGTTGGCGCGGGAATTTGGCAGGCACTAAAAGGGAATGCGAGAAGGAACAAACAGCGGATGAAATTTAGTTTTCGGTTGTCGGCTGCCGGTTGACGATTGACCACTATTTTCAGAGGAGATGACGCGATGAAAGTACCGAAGCAGGAAGTTTTTTTGGGAAATTACGATCTGGCGGTGGAAGCTCGCCTGAATACCTGGGCAGAGGAGAACATCGGGCGGCGCATTTGGGACAGAGACGGCACGGTGTGGGTTCCCAACCCCGCCGATGCCGCCAATACCCCGGACCTCACGGATAGATTGGGGTGGTTGACCATGCCGCAGGAGATGCGCGCGGAAGTTGCCGCCCTGAGCGCGTTTGCCAAAGAGGTGCGCGATGCGGGCTTCAAAGAAGTGGTACTGCTCGGCATGGGGGGGAGCAGCCTCGCGCCGGAAGTGATGATGTCCATTTTCGGGAATGCGCCCGGCTACCCGTCGCTGTCAGTGCTGGATAGCACCAATCCGGAAGCCGTGCAGGCGCTCGCCGCGCGGCTGGATGTGGCGCAGACGCTCTTTCTGGTGTCCAGCAAATCCGGCGGCACGGTGGAAACCCTCTCTTTCTTTAAATACTTTTATGCTGCCGTTGAAGCGGTCAAAGAAAACCCCGGCGAGAATTTCGTCGCCATCACCGACCCCGGTTCAAAATTGCAAACGCTGGCGGAGGAAAAGGGCTTCCGGCGCATCTTTTCATCGCCCCCCACCGTTGGCGGGCGATATTCCGCGCTCACCTATTTCGGGCTGGTTCCGGTGGCGCTGATTGGCGTCAATTTGGACACCCTGCTGAAACATGCCATGACGATGGTGGATGCCTGTGGCGAAAATGTTTCGCCGTTGCGCAACCCCGCGCTCATTCTGGGCGCGTCGGTGGGGGAATTGGCGCTCGCCGGGCGCGATAAACTCACCTTTTTCGCGTCGCCGTCCGTCGCCCCGTTTGCGGTTTGGGTGGAGCAGTTGGTGGCGGAGAGCACGGGCAAACGGAAAACGGGGGTCGTGCCGGTGGTGAATGAGCCGCTCGGCAGTCCGGAGCGGTACGGCAACGACCGGGTTTTTGTCTACACCCGTCTGGAAAATGACGACAACGATTTGCTGGACAAAACCGTTGATGAGTTGAAACTGTCCGGGCATCCGGTCATTGAAATCACCCTGAAAGATAAGCATGATGTGGCGCAGGAATTCTTCCGCTGGGAAATGGCGACCGCCGCAGCGGGGAGCGTGCTGTCCATCAACCCGTTTGACCAGCCCAACGTGGAAGCGGCGAAGCAGATTGCCCGCGCGTTGATGGCGGAATATCAGCAATCGGGGCAGATTCCGGTGGACACCCCCGCCTTCCGCGCCGAGGGCATCGCCGTCTTTGGCGACACCCCTGCCGCCACCCCCGCCGATGCGCTCGCACAATTTGAGGCGCTGGCATCGCCCGGACATTACATCGCCATTATGGCGTATGTACCGCCCAGCACCGCGATGGACAACGCGCTGTTGACATTGCAGAAAAACCTGCGCAACAAGCTCAGTGTGGCGGTCACGGTGGGGTACGGTCCCCGCTTTTTGCATTCCACCGGGCAGTTGCACAAAGGTGGCGGCAACAAAGGGCTGTTTTTGCAGATAACCCACCAACCGGCGGAAGATGTCGCCATCCCCGGCGAGCCGTACACTTTCGGCGTTTTGATTGCGGCGCAGGCACAGGGAGATTATCAGGCGTTGCTCGCCGGAAATCGGCGGGTGATGCGCTTCCATTTTGAAACCGATGTGCTGGCAGGGGTGTCATTTTTGGCGGAAAATGTTTGAGGGAGTGAGCCGGTAGATTGGGTCAGGGCAAATTGTATGGCATATCAGGGAAATCCTTATTGAATGAAATTCTCAAACGCCATATAATGATAGTTAGAGATACACCATGGATCTTGGCGCATTAACCCATCAGCAACTGCTCCGAATAATCACCTTTTCAGCCGCGGGAAGCATGATTTCCGCAGTGCTGTTTGTGGTTGCGTTGGTACTCAATGTGCGCAAATTCCGGCGGCAATTCGCATCCGATGACGATGATGATGCGATGGACGCCCTTCCGCCCAAAGATGGAGGAGACCACACGATGTCATTGCTCAAATCATACGGGAAAAACGATTCTTCACTGCCACAATCAGCCCGGTCTCCGACCCCGTCCCGCGAGCCGGTGGAATTGATGCGGGTGCTGATAGACCCGGACACCCAAAAAATTTTTCTGGAAGTGGACGGCGTGCGTTTTGATGACCTGAGCGCCGTCCCCGACCGCACCACCGGACAGCGCATTCTGGAATCGGCGGCGGCGGTGCTGAAATTCACGCGCGGCATCATCGTCACTGCCAATGGCACAAAGTCCATCCCCGTGCCGAATGTCACCATCAGCCGGATGCCCGTATCCGCGCCCCCCACGCCGATTTCCCCCGCAGAAGAACCCACCCCGACGATTTCACAGGATGTTTTGGCGGTTCGCAAGCAATTTCTGGCGGACTTGGAAGCGCAGGCAAAAGCCGCTCGCACGCCGAACACCGCCGCGCTGTCCTCCCGTTCCCGGTGGGGGTTGGGCAAAAAAAAGCCGCTCGCCAAAGCTGAAGCGACGGTTGAAGTGTCCGCCTTCAATTTGGCGGAACAGATTGATGATATTTTACAGAAAAAATGGGATGCCAGCGGACTCGCCACAGAGATGAAAATTCATTCCGTGCCGGGCGGCGGAATTCGCATTCAGGTGGGGCGTAATTTTTACGATTCGGTGGATGATGTGGAAGAGACTGCCGCCCGCGAGCTGATAAAATCGGCAATTAAAACGTGGGAAGCGCAGTAAAAAAAGACGACACCCTCACGGGGACGGCGGCGCGCCGTCTCCGTTTTTTTGTGCGGAAATATATTGCCACACCGCCTCGCTGATGGTGCGCAGGGCATTCCCTATCGGCGAATCGGCTTTTTTGGTGATGACAATTTCGCCGCGATTGGTGATGGACGGCATGTCGGGGTCGTTGGGGATGGCGTACAGCCGCTCCACCTTCAACAGGTTTTTGATTTCCGCCGGAGGAATACCCCCGAACATATCGGCGCGGTTCACCAGCACCCCCACCCGTTCATAGGAGATGTTGAGGTCAATCAGCAAATCCAAAAAGAGTTTGCTATTTTTCACCGAGGGCAAATCGGGCGTGGTGTTCACCAAAATGAAATCCGCAGCATCCAGCAGAGTCAATGTTTGGTCGGACAACATCGAGCTGGTATCAATCACCAGCACGCGCGCGCTTGATTTCAGATGCGCCACAATTTGCGACAGCATCGGCGGGGTGAGCAGTTCCGCCATCTCCGGGCGGTCGGGCGGGAGCAGCAGATTCAGCCCGCTGGGATGCGCCACCAGTACCTGCGAGACAATATCGGCGTCAATGTCGGGGATGCTGCTCAAATCGCCCATACCCCGGTCGCCGCGAATGTTCAGGTGGACGAACACATCTCCGAATTGCAAATCGCCGTCCATCAGCGTGATGTCTCCGTGTGCCCGTTGCCACGCCAGCGCCAAATTCGTGGCGATGCTCGACGTGCCGGTTCCCCCTTTGGGGCTGTAAATCACCACCACGGGCGCGTCGCCAACGGTGGCGGCAGGTTTGTCCGATGATGTATCGGCGGGGATGGGGCTGGGCATGCGTTTTTGGTGCGCCTCACCGGCGGCAACACTGCGATAGGTGGGGAGTCCGATTTTGTAGACCCGGCGGATGCAATTCACCAGTTCATCCGCGCTGAAGGGTTTGGGCTGAAAATCGCGCGCGCCCGCCGCCATCGCCTGACGCATATATTCGGGGTCTGCCTGCACCGACATGATGATAATCTGGCTGAACGCGGCTCGTTCCCGCATTTCGCGGGTGGCGGTGATGCCGTCCATATCGGGCATATTGATGTCCATCAACACGATGTGCGGCTTGAGTTTTGCCGCCATCTCCACCCCCTGCACCCCGTTGTACGCTTGCCCAATCACTTCCATATCATCTTCAAAATAGATGAGGCGGCTCACATTTTCAGTGGTGCCGACATTATCGTCCACCACCAGAATGCGGATTTTTCCGGAGTCGGCGGCTTGGGGAAGGGGCGTTTCGGCGCGGAAGGGTTTGATGTCAACCGGAGCGGAAACCCGGCGCGCTTCGGGCGGGTCGTTGATGAATTTGGGCGGTTCGGCGGGCGGCGGGGCAGGGGGCGACGAAGGCGCGGGTTTTTTCTTGGAACGGGTCAGTATCCAAATTGTGGCAATGACCAGCCCCACAAAAATAATCGCAACCGCTAAAATAAAAATAAGGGTTGTAGATGGCATAACCTTTCCTGTATGGGTTATGAAGCTGATTGAACCACAATTTCACCCGCGCCCGCCGAGGCGTGACAGCGGTAAACGGTGGCGTGGTAACAGCAAGTTTTGCCGGTGTAAACGTTTTCCACCGCTTCGGCAACGGCGGTAGCGACGGCATTCGGCGCGAGGGCAACGCAACATCCCCCGAACCCGCCGCCGGTCATTCGCGCGCCGTAAACGCCCGGCACCGCCTGTATAATTTCAACCAGCGTATCAATCTCCGGTACGGTGATTTCAAAATCGTCGCGCATGGATATATGCGATTCGTTCAGCAGTGTCCCCACCGTCGCCATATCGCCCTGTTTGAGCGCGGCGGCGGCGCGGACGGTGCGCGCATTTTCGGTGATGACGTGCCGCGCCCGGCGTTTCAGCAGGGGCGGCAGGTTGTCGGCGCGGGCGGCGAACAGGTCGGGCGTGACATCGCGCAGTGCCGGCACACCGAAAAGCTCGGCGGCGGCGTTGCATTGTTCGCGGCGGGCATTGTACGCCGAATCGACCAGCCCGCGTTTCACCCCGCTGTCCACAATGATGATGGCGGTATCGGCGGGGATGGGGATGGGTTCAAAACTCAAATCGCGGCAGTCAATCAGCAGGGCGTGGTTTTTCTGCCCCAGCGCGGAAATGAATTGATCCATGATGCCGCATTGCACGCCAACAAAATCATTCTCCGCAAGCTGTCCGGCGCGGGCGAGTTGCACGCCGTCCACCGGCAGCCCGTTCAATTGCAGAAAGGCGTGTCCCAGCGCCATTTCCAGTGCCGCCGACGAACTCAGCCCCGCACCGGGCGGGATATTCCCCGCAATTGCCAGTGACGCTCCGCGCAGACTGAAGCCCGCTTCCAGCAGCATTTTCGCCATACCGCGCACATAATTCGCCCATAGATGCCCGGCGGAGGGGAGGATGGGTTTTTCAAGGTCGAAGGTGTCGGCATCGTCCATATCCACCGCGAAAACCTCAACGATGGCATCGGTGCGGGGGACGGCGGCGACCACGGTTCTGTAATCAATGGCGGCGGGCAGAACGAAGCCGTCGTTGTAATCGGTGTGCTCACCGATGAGATTGACCCGCCCCGGCGCGCTGAATATCCGTGGGGGAGTGGTGGCGGGGAAATGCGCCTGTAATGCCGCACGGGTTTTTTCTTCCAGATTCATGCATCACTCCAATGGCAGGGTTGATAGTCTGCAAATCTATTGTATCAGAAATTGTTAGAGTTTCATAGTCTTAAAAGGCATTTTTAAAACAAAAACGCCCGAATTCGGGCGTTTTGAGTGGAGATGCCGGGGGTCGAACCCGGGTCCAAACATGCTGGCTGGAAACGTCTACGAGCGTAGTTGACACCCAAGTGTCTCGGACGGGCGTTGTCGGTCAACAGAGGCGACCCATCCCAGCCGATGAAATCTTAGCCGGTGATTATCGGCGTACTACCGGAGCACCTCGAATTAAGCGTCGGGCGGCGCGCCCTCTCGAGGGAAGGAGACGCAGTCCGCGTCCCGATTAAGGGACGTTAGTGGCTCAAACTAACTATGCCGCGAGGGGCAAAGCGTTGTAAGAGCGACCGTTGAAAGTAGGTACTTTCTCGGCATTTGTTTTTTTGAGACAGTTTTTCGAGTTACCTCAGCTCGGCTCGCGGTTCACAGCCTTCCACATGCCTGTCGAAACCATTTCATCCCCTTCAGAACAATTATACCAAAGTTCGCCGGGATTTTCAACTTTAGGAAACATTAATTCACGGCTGTTGCAAAGTAAATTTTAAGGTTGCCGGTTTTCATAATTTCACGCCCCGGGGGCGATTTGCGAGCCGCTCTTACGCATTTTCTTCCGGTTTTAACGAAAATCGGTGGCGTTGTAGGGGCACGCTGCAGCGTGCCCCTACATTTCCTGCGCAAAGTATTGTTTGTCAAGCGACTTTGCAACAGCCCT
>JAJRSQ010000214.1 GCA_024278725.1 Chloroflexota bacterium | reverse complement strand
TCTATACAGGGGTGTCATTGCGAAGCCCGTAGGGCTGAAGCAATCCCCACTATTCAACCCGGAGATTGCACCCTTCGAGCATTTTCAACTTCGCTTCGCTCGCAATGACATTTGTCACCCTGATGGCTGTATAGTCACTATTGGTTTTTGACAACAAATCAACTGTTTCGATTTATCAAATCCGCTCCTGCGTAAGGTGACTCAATCATTCAAAAACAGCGACACAATCTCGAATTTATCCACATCCACCAGCCCCATATCGGTGAGTTTTAAACTGGGGATGACCGGCAACGCCAAAAATCCGAGCGTCATAAACGGGTCATGCAGGGGCGACCCCAGTTGATGCACTGCTGCCAGCAGCGCGTCCATCTGCCGGCGCACCGTTTCGATGGGCTGGTCGCTCATCAGCCCGGCAATGGGGAGGGGCACTTGCGCCAGCACTTCCCCGCCCACGGCAACCGCCAGCCCGCCGCGTGTCTCGGCGACGGCATGCGCGGCGGTGAGCATACTTTCATCATCCGCGCCCGCCACCACCAAATTGTGATGGTCGTGCGCCACAGTGGACGCGATAGCGCCCCTTTTTAGCCCCAGCCCGCGCACAAATCCTTTGCCCACGTTGCCGGTTGCCATGTGCCGCTCAATGACCACCATTTTCAGCAGGTCGCGGCTCACATCTGCCACGGCGAAACCATTTTCAATTTTGGCATTTTCCACAATATTTTCGGTGATGAGCTGGTTGGGAATTGCGCCGATGATGCGCACCCGTTTCCCTTCGGCGGGGATGGAAAGGTCGATTTTGCGCCAATCAATATTGATGGTACTGCGCAAAACGGTGGTGCGCTGCGGGCGTTCCCAGGGGATGACCGCGCCGTCTTTCGCTGCCAGTTTGCCGCCCCGATACACCTGCTCGGCGTGAATATTTTGGAGGTCGGAAAAGATGACCAAATCGGCGCGGCGACCCGGCGCGATAGCGCCCCGGTCGTGCAAGCCGAAATATTCGGCGGCGTTCAGAGTTGCCATGCGGATGGCGGTGACGGGCGGCACGCCATGTTCGATGGCGGTGCGAATCATATAATCAATGTGCCCCTGGTCGAGAATGTCGGACGGGTGGCGGTCATCGGTGCAGAAACAGATGCGGCGGCTGTTTTCGGGGGTGATCATCGGTAGCAGGGGTAGCAGGTTGTGGGCGTTGGTGGCTTCGCGGATGAAAATGTACATGCCGAGCCGCAATTTGTCGAGCGCTTCTGCCACGGTGGTGCATTCGTGGTCGCTGTGGATGCCGGCGCCGGCGTAGGCGTTCAGCGCTTTGCCGCTCAGCCCGGGCGCGTGCCCGTCTTTGACTCGTTTTTTGAAGGCGCGGAGCTTGTCCAACACTCCTTCATCGCCATAGACCACGCCGGGGAAGTTCATCACTTCCGCCAGCCCCAGCACATATTCTTCGTTGAGCAGATTTGCCCAATCATACCATTGGAGCGCCGCGCCGGTGGTTTCCATATGGGTGGAAGGGACGCAACTGGGGGCATTCACATACACGCTCAGGGGATTGTGTTTCGCCATATCGAGCATATAGCGGATGCCTTCCAGCCCCAGCACGTTGGCAATCTCGTGGGGGTCGGTGATGACGGTGGTGGTTCCGCGCGGCACCACGGCGCGGGCGAATTCGGGCGGCGGAACCATCGCGCTTTCAATGTGAACGTGGCTGTCAATGAAGCCGGGCGCGACGAATTTTCCCGCCAAATCCACCTCTTTTTCGGCGGTATAATCTGTGCCGATGCCCACAATGCGGGAATGGGCAATGGCAATATCCCCTTCGGTAATTTCACCGGAAAAGACATTCACGATTTTTGCGTTCTTTAAGAGTAATTCGGCGGGTACATCGCCGCGAGCGATTTTTAAAAGCGCAGATAACTCCATCGTCCACTCCCAATATTTGCGTCGGTATTGAATTTACCGGATACCAATCTCTCTATCTTTTGCTGACAGATTGTACCACTAAGTTCGCAAATAGACAATCATTTGTGGGGATTGGCGGCAATTTCCATTATGGTTCGTTGTCAATATGGAAACGTCGTCTCACAAGAACCGGTCGCCCGGGTAGGGGCACGATGCATCGTGCCCCTACTACTCGCCGGTGCGGCAAAGTTCGTTGGAGATGGTTTTGGCGTGTTTCATCTCGGCGGGCATGAGGTTTTTGTCCACCGCATGCCATTGGATGTGATATTGTCCGTTGAATTGCGCAATCATTTCCCACAAATCGCGGTGACTGACCGGCTTGCCGGTTTTGGTCTGCCAGTTGTTCGCCTGCCAGCCCTTCACCCAGCGCGTCGCGCCGTCCTTCAAATAATCGGAGGTGGCGTAGACGTGTACCGGCAGGGGGCGTTTCAGCATACGCAGCCCTTCGATGGCGGCGCGCAGGTGCATACGGTTGGCGGAGGTGTGGGTCTCGCGCCCGCTCAACATTTTTTCGTGTTCGCGGAAACGCAGCACCACCGCCCAGCCCCCCGTTTTTGTCTTGCCCGAATATGACCCGGCGGTGAAGATATGCACGGCGTTTTCATCGTCCAGCGGCAAATCGGGTTTGGGAATTTGCGCGCTGGCGAGTTCGTCGGCGCGTTCATTCCATTTGTTCCCCGCGTGTCCCTTTGTCCAGTGCCAGTGGATGCGATGGCGTTTCGTTTCCGTGGCGAGCGCCTGCCATTCCGCCACATTCTTCAGCGCCGATTTTCCGCGCCGCCAGCCGTCGCGCTCCCACTTGGCAATCCATTCGGTGATACCCCGCCGCAGATATTGCGAATCGGTGTAAAATTCAATCTCGTGCGGTTCGTCCAGCGCGCGCAACGCTTCAATGGCGGCGCGAAGCTCCATTTGATTGTTGGTTGTTTTCGGCGCCGCGCCGGAAAGCTCTCGCGGGGGGTGACCGGGTTTCAGCAGAATTGCCGCCCAGCCCCCCGGACCGGGGTTCGGGTTGCAACCGCCGTCGGTGTAGATGGTGATGGTTGGTAATTGGAGATTGGTCATTGGGTTTTGGCTTTCGGTATTCAGCGTTCAGCGTTCAGCAATCAGTATTCAGCATTCGGTTTTTCGCTGACGGCTAAC
>JAJRSQ010000213.1 GCA_024278725.1 Chloroflexota bacterium | reverse complement strand
GCACGAAATGGGGAGAAGATTATCCATTCAAGGTAAAAAACGAATGGGACGTGGCATACTTAGGAGGGGACAATCCCCGGGTGTTGCGGGGCGGCGCGTTCGGCTACAATGAAGACCTCGTGCGCTGCGCCATCCGCGACTGGGACCTCCCTGACGTCAGGTTCGGGTTCTACGGGTTTCGGGTGATGTTGTCCCCATTTTGACCTCTGTTCTCCGGTCCCTCTGCCCTCTGAACCCTCTGAATCGCTGACCTCTGGGGGAGGGGTGTCGGGGAGGGGGTTTCCCCCTCCCTGACGTGTCCGCGCCGCGGTGTGTGCGGCGCGCGCATCATTGCGAAGCCCGTAGGGCTGGAGCAATCCCCGCCGAGCCATTTTGGAAATTGCACCCATCCGGGTATCTTCGACTTCGGTGCAAAAAACGCACCCCGCAATGACAAGCTTATCCTTTCCTTCGCCGGTACGGCACATGCAGCAACGCCACCGCCTTTTGCTTTGCCTTTTCGCCGCGGCGGTCGTAGCGAGCGGTGGTACTTACATCGGCGTGCCCGGCAAGCTGCTGCACGGTGGCAATGTCTGCCCCTGCGTCCAGTAAATCACCCACAAAAGTACGCCGGAAATCGTGTGGTGACAGATGCTGTACCCCCGCTTGCGCCGCCCGGTGCTGTAAAATGTGGTACACTGCCTGCGTTGTCAGTCGGGTACGGTTTATATGCCCTCCGCGTCGAATGCGCACAAACAACGCGCCGGGGTACTCACCGCGTACCGCCAACCAGTCGAGCATTGCATCGAAAGTGCCGCCAGCCAGCGGCACGGTGCGCTCTTTGTTCCCTTTTCCGTGTACCTTCAGCGATTTTCCCGCCACATCAAAATCCGCCAGCGACAGCGCCACCACTTCCGCGCGGCGCAATCCCCCCGCATACAGCAATGCAATCAATGCCGCGTCGCGGGCGCCCGCCGGGGTCATATCGGCGGCGCAGGTATTGAGCAACGCGAGCAATTCACCCCGGTTAATGGCGCGCCCGGCGGGCAGACTGTGGTGGGCAATGCCGGCGATGCGGGTGATGCCCGCTGCCAGCACCGGGTCCAGCGCCGCATTATCGGCGGCTTCGCGCACTAGTTTGCGGATGGCGGACAAATGCTGGTTGATGACAGCCGCTGATTTTCCGCGCGTCTGCAAATCGGTTTTATAAGCCTGCACCACATTTTTCGAAAGTGCCGGGCGTCCGCGAGTGGCGTGCCACGCCAGAAAATCGGTCAGGGCACGGGCATAGGCGCGGCGGGTGTGCGGCGAATTGACTGCATTGAGTACCAAATCAAGCAGAGCTTGCCGAGCATCGGCGTCAATCGGTTGCAGGTCTGCGGTCATTTTTCATCCTCTTTCTGCTTCATAATCGAAACAATATTGTGTGCGTGCCGCCAGTCAAAGTCGCCGTTTGTGACCGCTTCCGGCGTGAAAAACGCATCGCCCCAGATGTTCGCTCGCTGTATCATTGTCCGGTTCGTCATCAACAGCGCAAAAGGCAGCGTTTTGTCGAACGTTTGGTCGCGGACGGCAATAGCCGCCTCCAGCATATTTTTCAGCCGTTTATCGCCGCCGGTGGTGATGAAAATCAACGGCGGAAATTTTGAGGGCGGATTGCTGTCCGGGAACAAGCGCGTGAGATCGGTTCGCCACGCCTCTCTTTTTCGGGCATATCGACTGTACCGCCAAATCTTCCCGGCAATCCGGTGGATCGTTTCGGTGGTTTCATCCCATTCCAGAAAAAAGGGCAGTTGCCCCCGCCCGGTGCGCGTCAACCGTCCCAGCCCGTCAGGAACAAAGGCGTATTTTTCATCTGTGGATAAATTCAGGCGTGCCTCACCCACCCAATCCACTGAAAATCCGTGTGCGCGTCCCGCTTCCATCAATTGGACCACTGTTTCGGTAATGCCCAACCGGTGCTTTAACCCAAACACAGCTTTCCCGTTTTCTCCCGCCGACCAATGAATATCGCGCAGCGCAGTGGCATTCTGCTGCATCCGAATGAGCCGCGCTCCCTGAATATCCAAAAAATAGACCGCCTCCGAGCGGTATCGAGGCACAATGCGGTCAAGACAATGTTCATGGTACAGCCAGCGCAACCTTCGATTGGCGGCGTTGCGGGCTTGCACCGGATTTTTGACGGTGTAAAAGAATGCGCGCCGAATTTGACTTGCGGAAACAACCCCCAGTTGCCAAACTAATTTCAAAATTGCCATATCGCGCGGTTGCAGGCGTCCGCTTTGCAGCAACGTGACGGCTTGTCGATCGGTCAGCTCGGTGCGTGCTGCTCGGCGCATGCGGCAGGGCAATGGCACAGTGATGTGATGATCAGATTGGGTCAAGTCAGGAGTCATAACATCCTCAAAGGTAGAACAGTTGTGCTTTGCCCCATTGTATCAGAAAGAAAAACCCGTTGCAAGTGTGTTATTGGCGGTTTTCATTGAAATCACGCATTTCACCAATGAGTTTGGGGTAGGAAAATAGTTGTCTGACCGGATAACCCGCCGCCGGTCGGGGGATGATGCCGTCGCGCAAGGCAGAAGCGATAAGCCCGTGGTAGCGCGGGTCGGCGCGGTGGGGATGATAGTGGCGCACAGCACTTGCCGGTTGTCTAGCCGACGGGAGTCGAGTTTCCCCTCGCCCGCGCCGCACAACAGCCCGGCATACGCTACCGCCTGCATTTGTTTGCGCGGTGGCGGGCGGCAAATGGCATTTTTTATGCTATAATAGATATATCGAACGCAATTTCCCAACCCAAAAGCAGGAGGCAAACAAATGGATCCCATCAGTATGGCGCTCATCGGCGCACTGGCGAGCGGTGTGGCGAAAGGCGTGGGCGAAGCGAGTAAATCGCTCATTCCCGATGCGTACAATGCGTTGAAAGAAGCCATCAAAAAGAAAGTTGGCGCGGAGAGCGAGGTTGCCGAAGCGCTGGAAAGTGTGGAAAAGAAACCGGAATCGAAAGGGCGGCAAGCGACATTGGCGGAAGAAGTCACCACTGCCGGGCTGAACCAAGACCCCGACCTGCTGCAACTGGCGCAAACCCTCGCCGAGGCATTGAAAAACGAGGGCGGTACAACTTACAATGCCACCGCCGGCGATGGCAGCACCATTGTGCAGGGGACGGGCAATGTTGTCGCCACCGGCGGGAGTTTTGCCAATAAAGGCAATGTGACGGGTGATATTAATATCGGCAACAAAGGCAACTAACCGTACCCCGAAATTTATTTCGGGGCTGACAGCGCAAGGCATCATTTTCAAACCCTCAACGGGAGGTATCCCAATGCCCTTAACCGAAAGAGATATTCAAGCGATGCTGGCGGCGGGTGAGATAACGCCGAAGGGCGCGGAGAATCTGCGTGCCAAACTGATGCCTGATGCCGGCGGCACCGGCGTGCAGGGGACGGGCAACACCGTCGCCACGGGGGGCGGCACCGTCGTGGGGCGTGATTTAAAGATTATTATTGCCGGAACATCGGAGCGGTTATTGCGCACAATTTTCGGCGAACACGAAGCTTCGGATGAGGAATTAAGGCATACGGCTGAAACCTATTTGAACCATTTGGTGATGAAACATCGTTACCTCAATTTTCGCGGTTTTGGCGTGAGCAATATTCCCTTGAAATTACCCCTATTAAAAACGTATGTTCCGTTGAAGGCGCGTGTTGCTATGCCTGATGGTGACACTTGGGCACGGAAGATTCGTGTGGCGGGACGTCCGGTAACCGAAGATGAAATCGCGGCGATGGGTGAACTGCTCTGTGAACCGCAATCGGTACTGACGTTGCTGCAAAAAAACAACGGGCTGATTGTGCTGGGAGATCCGGGTTCCGGTAAAAGTACATTTCTTAAATCACTGGCGCTTCGCTTGGCGCTGGGCGATACCGATGATTTGGGGCTTGGCGAACGGTTTCCCATTTTGGTGCCGTTATCAGATTACGCAACGGCGTTGGTGGATGGTGATATGCCACTGGACGAATTTGTTACCACCTACCTTGCCGGAAAAGGTGGCGGGCACTTTGATTTTCAACCATTGTTGACTCGTACTTTGGAGGAAGGGCACGCTTTGTTGCTGTTGGACGGATTGGATGAAATACAAAGCCCGCGTTTGCGGCAATTTGTAGTTGACCAAGTGGCAGACTTTTTCACGTTTCATCAGGAAAAGGGCAATAAATTTGTGCTAACCAGTCGCATTGTCGGTTACCGGGAAGTTCGCCCTGCCACCGATACACTCACGGAGTGTACGCTGGTTGATTTTACTCGAGACGACATAGTTGTTTTTGCCGAACGCTGGACGCGGGCACTGGAAGAAAGTGCGCAGGGGGAGAATGTTTTTTCGGCAGATGATGCGGAACGCGACCGCATTGAATTGCTGGCTGCTGTAGACCGCAACGCCGGTGTCCGAGTTTAGCGGCGAACCCGTTATTGCTCACGGTATTGGCGTTGATGAAACGACAAGGGGTCTCATTGCCGGAGCAGCGAGTAACCTTGTATAGAAAATACGTTGAAATGTTATTGGACAGTTGGAATGCGGCACGCGCACTGGGGCGTTTTGACCTGCCCGATTTGAAATTAACCGAAACGCTACGTTTATTGCCCCCGTTGGCGCTGTGGATGCAAGAGACCAGTCCCGGTATCGGTGTGGTGAAACGGGAACCTCTGCGCGACAAACTGGTGGAAATTTGTACCGCACGCGGTTACGATGAGCCTGAAACTGTTGCCGACCGCACCCTGACCGATGTGCGCCGCCATACCAGTTTATTGCTGGAACGTGGTCAGGGGGTATACGGTTTTATTCATCTTACCTTTCAAGAATATTTAGCGGCGGTGGCAATAGCCCAAGCGGGACAGCAAGATTACACCATTGTTACCAAACATTTGCAAAACCATTTGACCGATGCGGCTTGGCGGGAGGTCAATTTACTGACGCTGGCGCATATCGGCATTGATGTGGGATATCAGGATGTTGCCGGAGCGATTGTGCAAGATTTGCTTTCAAAAGAGAATAGTGCGGAAAGCCTGATTTTTGCCGGAGATTTACTGGTGGATACCGGTAGTGATGTTGTGGAGCCGCAGCTTGCCCGAGAGATAATCACTGCATTGGCAGATGGGGTGGCGAATGACACCCGTTTTATCCCGCTAGACCGGGTGCGTCTGGGGAAAACATTGGCGCGGT
>JAJRSQ010000212.1 GCA_024278725.1 Chloroflexota bacterium | reverse complement strand
TCCACCGAAATGCCCGTATCGGCGGTGAATTGGTTCAGCACATCCTCGCTGATTTCAAAACTGTCGTGGGTCATCAATCGGAGGGTGACGGGTTCTGCCGGTTTCGGCGCGCACGCCGCCAGCAGGATGATGAATGGCAGAAGTAGCAGGATTAGTTTTTTTGACATAGTTTTCTCCTCGGTTATGTTGTTTACGAATCACGAATCACGAATCACGAATCACGAATCACGACCACCAGCGCGATGCCGCTTTCGATGCGGATGGTTGCCTGCGATGCGGCGAAGGTATTGCTGATGGTGCGGGTGCTGCCCAGCGAAATTTCCGCACCGACGAGCGACCATTCCGCTCCGGTGATGCTCAACCCGGTGATGCGCGCGCTGAGCGCCACCACGGAAAGGGTGTCGCCGACCGCGCCATCCAGCGTGATGCGGTCGGTGCCGCGCAACAACCACGCCTGCTGATTGCCGTCCGCCAGCCGAAGCCGCGCGCCAGCCCATTCGGGGCGCGCCAGCAGCAGAATATTCGCCACATGCTGGTCGAGCCTGCCGCCGAGCATGCCCAGCAGCAGAATATCGGTGGCATTGCGCGCCATCGCCAGCGAGAGCGCCAACTCCAAATCGGTTTCATCCTTTTTCACCGGATGTTCGATGATTTCCACCCCGGCGGCGCGCATTTTCCGCACGGTGTCTGTGGGCAGTGAATCCAAATCGCCGATGATGGTGTGCGGGATGATGCCCATCGCCAGCGCGTGCAGCGTGCCGCCATCCGCGCCGATGATGGTGGCATCGGGGTCAATGTGGCGGCGGTTCTCGGCGGGGTGGGGAAGTATTCCGTTGGCGAAAATAACGTATTTGGTCATTTGTTATTGGTGGTCAGTGAATAGTTATCGGTTATTGGAGATTGGAAGTTGGAGATGCACGCAAAAAACCAATCTCTAATCACCAACAACCAATAACCAATTACCAAACAAAAAAACGCCCACTGACGAAGCAGAAGGCGTTTTGCCGCAATGTGTCATTCCTCCGCCAGCATTACCTGGGTCAGGTTCAACGGTCTGCGCCGCGATATGGCACAATCTCAGCCCGGTTGCTCGAGCTCCCGCACAAACATATTTTGTTGAGATGATTATAGGTGCTTCGGCGGGGAAGTCAAAATTTAATGCTGATGCGCGTCCTCGCCGTGCCCGCAGCAGGTATCGTTGATGGTCAACGTACCTTCGGGGGTTTCGATGAGCCGCATATGCCCCTGATATGCCGCGTTCAACCGCTCCGGCGAGAGGACTTCGGCGGCGCTGCCAAACCCGTACAGTTGATGATTCAGCAGCATAATCCGGCTGAAATGCTCGGCGGCGAGGTTCAAATCGTGCAGTGAGACCAGCAAGGTGACTCCCCGCGCTTGCAGGGTGTCGAAAATCGAGAGGATTGCCCGTTGCGATTGCATGTCCAGCCCGGTGAACGGTTCATCCATCAGCACCAGTTCCGCTTCCTGCGCCAGCGCGCGGGCGATGAACACTCGCTGTTGCTGCCCGCCCGAAAGCTCCCCGATTTGGCGGCGGGCGAAGCCGTCCATCTCCACCAATTGCAGACACTCATGCACCAGTGCCCAATCCCGTTTGCCGGGATAGCGCAACAGCCCGAGTTTCCCCACGCGCCCCATCATCACCACATCCGCCACTGTCACGGGGAAACGCCAATCAACCTGATTGCGCTGGGGCACATAGCCGATGCAGATGTGCCCCGTCGGGTGGCTGCCGTAAATGTTGACTTTGCCCCGATTCGGTTTCAGCACCCCGGCAATCACGTTGAAGAGCGTGCTTTTCCCCGCGCCATTCGGTCCCACCACCGCGATGCGTTCAGTTGCGTTCAGAGTGAAGGAAACATCATCCAACGCGGCTGCGCCGTTGAAGCGCACCGTGATGTTTTTCACGTCCAGAATGGGCTGATTTAAATTGTGTGAAAAGTTTTTGACCATCGTTTTCCCCAAATCAATATTCGATTTCCCGCCCTAAAATCATCAGGGTCAGCGCCAGCGTCCGCCCCGATTTTTCCAGCGTTTCCGGCGAAATGGCATCGAAAGTATCGCGCGGTGTGCCCGCCGATTCTTCCGAGCCTTCCCAGAAGAGGCTGATTTGCGGCGCTTCCTGTCCGCTCTCCCGCGCCGAGCGTTCCGCGAAAACCCGCGTGAAATCCACCGGGTCATCGGCGCGAACAGTGGAAATCCCCATTTGCCGCCCTGATTTCTCCAGCAGGTCGCCCAAACGCTGACTGCCTCCCGTGGCAATGGCGAGCCGGTCGCCCGTGCCGCCGCCCAAGCCGCGCAAGTCAACCACGGCTTTCACGGTGAAGCTGGAGCCGAAACCGATTTTCGCTTGCAGCATTTTTTGCGGGTTGGGCGGGGTGGAAATAGTTTCTCCGCCTTCCAGCCCTTCCGCGCTGTATGCCACAAACATGATGGTGCGCGCCGGTTGGTATCCCGATTCCTGCATGGTGCGGATGGCTTCCAGCATCACCGCCACGCCGCTGGCGTTGTTGTTGGCGTTGGGGCGAATCTGCCCGTCCGCGTCCGGCGTGGGGGCATCATATTGGGCGAAAACCATAATCATTTCGCTGTCGAGATTCGCGCCGTTTGCGCCGCTTTGCCCCGCGCTGCCGGGCAGGTAGCCCAGCACGTGATAGGTCACAAAACGGTCTTCAATGTTTCCCTGCACCGACATATCGGCGCGGTGCGGCGTTTCAAAATCAATGAGCTGGTCTTCCAGCAACCGTTGCGAGAAGAGCCGCAGGTTTTCCACCGTCTGCCCGGTTCCCGCCAGCAGACGGTCGGCGGTGGCGGTGTCAATCCACAGCACGGGCGCGTCCTGCCCGGTTTTTCGTCCCGTGCCGAATGCCGAGTCCACCGGGTCTCGGTTGGAAAGGGTGTGATTTTTCGCCAGCACCGATTCATCATCTGCCACCACTAACATACCCGCATGGGGAACATTTTCCAAATAGCGGGCATCGCGCGCGGAAAGCACCATCAAAATATCGTCGGGATATGCCATCCCTTTCAGCGCCTTGAGGTTGCTGCGCCCGAAGCCGGTTGCCTGCAACGGTCCGGTGGTGATGAAGCGCACCGTGCCCGATGCTTCCCCCAACACCCGATTTCTGCCGGGATAGACGGTGTAATTTTGATGATAAACCGGCGGCGTGCCGCCATCATCCAGCGAAAATTGCGGCACGGCGGTCAGTTGCTCGAATCCGCGTTTGCGGCGATAGAGGAAGGTGCTTTTTTCCCCGGCGGGTTGCAGCCCCAGCGCCTCAAATTGTGCGGCGATGTAATCGGCGGCGGTGGTGACCCCCTCCGTGCCGAGCGCCCGCCCTTCCAGCGCCGGGTCGGTGAGGGCTTGGACATGCGCCAGTGCATTCTGCCCGCTGAATTGTTCGGCTTGCTGGCGGTAAAATGCCACCGAGCCGGTATTGCTGCGCGCCCAAATCACCGCCATCAGCGCCAGCGCCGCCACCCCGAAGGTGTAGCGGTTGAAGAGCCGGTTGATGCCCACGCCGACGCTTTCGACCAGCCGGCGCACCCCTTCCCCAAACAGGTTGAAGCTCAAAATGGAAAGGAAGAATGCCAGTGTGGGATAAATTGCCGTCCACGGGTACGAGCGGGCATACACCCGCACATTGCTGAGCAGCGCGCCCCATTCCGGCACGTCGGAATAATGGTACGGTGGCAAATCAATCTGCAATTCGGCGAAGGCGCCCCCGCCGATGAAAATGCCGATGAAGCCCAATTCGCCCAGTAGCATGAGCACCGCGCCCATCTCCAGCGAGGCGATGGAAATGAGCGGCGAAATGAGATTCGGCAGGAC
>JAJRSQ010000211.1 GCA_024278725.1 Chloroflexota bacterium | reverse complement strand
GATTATTCAGCCCCACCGTGACCGGCTGGACATCGGGGCTGCTGGTGATGGTGACGGCGAATAGAAAATCATTCCATACCGAGGTGAATTGCCAAATCATCACCACCACAAACCCCGGCAGGGAGAGCGGGAAAAGAATATCCCGGTACACACCGAAGATGTTTGCCCCGTCAATCCGTGCCGCTTCCACCAGTTCGGTGGGTACGGCGGCATAGTAGTTGCGGAAAATCAGAGTGGTGATGGGTATGCCGTAAATAATATGCACCAAAATCAACCCGGCAATGGAGCCGTACAAACTGCCGCCCCCAAACCACGGAATTTTGCTGAGCACCTGCACCAATGGGATGAGAATACTTTGGTACGGGATGAACATTCCGAACAGCAACAATGGGAAAAGGGTGTCCGACCCTCGGAACTTCCATTTGGTCAGCACATAACCGTTGATGGAACCCAGCATTGATGAAATGAGCGTGGCGGGGATTGCCAGATAGACGCTGTTCATAAAATTCACGCCCAGCCCGCGCGTGCCACCGACGCCGAACCATGCATCGCGGAAACTGTCGAAGCTGATGCCGCCCGGTAAGCCCCACATGGTTGCCAAACTTACTTCCTGATAGCTTTTCATGCCGGTGACCACCAGCAAATAGACCGGCATCAGATAAAATAGCGCGAAGGCAATCAGCACCAGATACAGCACGATGCGTTGCCAGCGCGGGGTATAGGTTAAGCCGCTGGTTGTTTGGCTCATAATTCCGCCTCCGTTTTGGTTGTCCATATCAGATAGGGAACGATGAGCACTGCCACCATCACCAATATCACCATCGCAATGGCAGAACCCCGCGCGAAGTGGTTGCCCCGAAAAGTGGTATCCCACATATAGTAGGCGGGGACATCGGTGGAAAACCCGATGCCCGGTCCGGTCATAGGGACGACCAAGTCATAAATTTTCAGCGAGATGTGCCCCAGAATGATGACCACGCTGAGGGTGATGGGCTTGAGCATGGGGACGATGATACGGCGCAGAATTTGTAATTCCGATGCGCCATCCACCCGCGCGGCTTCGCGCAACTCTTCGGGGATGCTGCGTAGCCCCGCCAGATACATTGCCATCGTATAGCCTGACATCTGCCACGTTGCCGCCAGCACCAGCGAGATAACGCCTGCCGAAATACCAACTTTGGTGGTGGTCAACCCGCTCAACCCCACTGCGCCGAGCATTTGCCCGATGGCGGAATCGGGCGGGATGTGCCAGACCACCGGGTCGGTGAACCAGCCCCATTTCAGAAACCCCAGCCCAATGTTGTCAAACAGCAGGTTGATGCCTGCAACGCCCAATTCGGGGCTGCCGGGGGTGAGAATCCAGCGCCACACCACGCCGGTGACGATGAACGAAATTGCCATCGGAAAAAGAAAAATACTGCGGAAGATGCCTTCACCGCGAATCTTCTGGTCGAGCAGAAATGCCAGAAAGAAGCCGATGAGCAGACAAATCACCAAGAACAGGAGCGTGAATGCCACGGTGTTCCGCAGGTCAATTTGGAATCGCTGGTTCGCAAATAACTTCTGATAATTACTGAAGCCGATGAAGGTAAAATCGGGTATCAGACTATCCCATTGAGTGAGCGAGGCGTAGCCGGTAAAGCCGATGAAACCGTACACAAAAATGGCGATTGCCAAAACGGATGGAGAGATGAGAAGAATTGCGGTAATGCGCTCCCACGACATACGTCGCATAATTGCCTCCGTCGTGCAAACGGTCAGCCACACCGAGTGAAGGCATGTGGCTGACCGTTTTTTGTGGAACAGGGCTATTGGATAGCCACTGTTGAGTTACAGGATGCGACTATTGACACACGCCGGCATCCACACAGGCTTGTTGCAGTTGAGCTTGCGTCCCTGCGGTATCGCCGGTCGCCACAAAGAGCACGATAGCGTCTTTGTAATCGGTCACCCAACTTTCGATGGCGGCTGCGCCATGCACCACACTCGGTACGATGGCGTCCTGACTCCAGTCAACCATTGCCGATTGCAGGTATGCGTTGAAGAGCGCCGGGTCGCAGTCTGTGCGGGCGCAGATGGAGCCTTTCTTCGGGTTGAAGGCTTCTTGCCCTTCTTTTGAACCGAGGACTTTCAGCCAGTTGACGGCGTTATCTTTGTCCGGCGCATCTTTCGGCAGGGCAAAACTGTCAGAGAGGGCAACAAAAGTTCCCGCAGTGCCGGGCGGCGGCGCCCAGCCGTAGCCGTCGAAGTTCTTGGATGTGAACCAACCGTCAGTCCAGTCACCCATAATCATCATTCCGCCTTTGCCGCTGATGAGATATTCACCCGCGCCGTCCCACGTCAGTGCGGGGTGGTCCGGGTTGGCGTAGCTCAGCATCATCTTGAAGTTTTCCAGCGCTTGAGCCACTTGCGGGTCCATCCAGCTTGTTTCGCCTGTCCACAGCCCTTTGTAAGCTTCCGGACCGAGGGTGCCGGCTAAGACGTCTTCAAACACGTGGGCGGCTTCCCAGCCGTCTTTGGTGCCGATGACGAAGGGTTGCACACCGGCGGCTTGCAGCGCGTCGGCGACGGTTTTGAATTCTTCAAAGGTGGTGGGGGGCGTTAAACCGTTGGCTTCAAAGACGGCTTTGTTGTACCACAGCACATTCGAGCGATGGATGTTCACCGGAACGCCCCAGACATGCCCTTTGTAATTCAACAGCGACAGCAAATCGGCGGGGAAAATGTCATTCAGCCCTTCCGAGGCGTAAATGTCATCCACCGGCTGCAGGAATTGTTCCGGGCTATAGGTTTCCACTTCCAACCCGGCGTGCAATTGGAAGGTGTCGGGCGGATCGCCGCCAATGAGGCGGGTTGCCAGCACGGCTTTAAAGTTGGTGCCTGCGCCGCCGGCAACAGTGGCATTCACAATCTCCACCCCGGGGTACATATTTTTGTAGATTTTGAACAATTCAGCCAAGCCTTCTGCTTCACCACCGGCAGTCCACCAAGTGCCAATAACCAACTGACCCGATTCGCCGGATGCGTACAGCAATTCCGGTTTGCTGGGGTCATAGGTTGCCAAGAATGCGTCCGCTTCCGCTGCCGTGGGGATGCAGATATTCCAACCCACTTCAATGACGTCCGCGTTGATGATTTTGTTGGGATAAGTAGCGGGGTCGGCTTGAGCGGCTTGGTTGTGGATTGCCATAATGGCGGGCCACGCGAAAATGTCGCCGAAATATTTGTCAGCCAGTTTACTCAGCCAGTCATCCTTTTGAACGGTGACAGTATCTTGACATTCAGGACCCTGTGCCAGAGCGGTCATCGGTACCAATGTTAGCAGCAGAACCACAATCAGGGTGAGTGCAAAAAGTTTTTTCATAACCATTACCTCCTCTGTAATGAACTACATAAAGTTTAAAACATAGATAACATTCAATTTTTGTTGCGCGCAACCTCCTTTCTCAAAATCTGAGGGTTTGCAGGATTTTAGGGGCAAGAAACAGCGACAAAAGTTTGGCTCAATTGGAATCCGGGGGGGGATTTGTAAAATGTCATTGCGAGGCGCGTTTTTTGCGCCGACCTGTGCCCCGGCGGGGGTAAGCAATCTCCACTGACATTCACGGAGATTGCACCCTTCGGGTATTTTCAACTTCGCTTCGCTCGCAATGACTGCCCCCCTGAATTCCCAAAGACCCAAAAGTTTTTACAAAAAAGAAGACACAAAATCAAAGCGATTTGTGTTCTTTAATGCATACAGTGGCATGTTTGCAATTTCCCCGTGAAATCCAACTGAATTTGTGGCTTGAGAGGCGGTTTCGGCGCACAAAAAACAGGG
>JAJRSQ010000210.1 GCA_024278725.1 Chloroflexota bacterium | reverse complement strand
GCCGCGAATATATCCCTGCACCATCCCGTGCGGGTCAGCCAGCCCATCCCCCGCAAAAAACGTGCCGCCGACAATGCCATCCAGATTGAGGTACGGAACCCGCGCCGCCAAATTGGCGGGAGTCAGCACCTCTGATGCGACACCCAACCGGTTTTGGAGTGCCACATTCCGCCTGAATTGCGCCATATCCCCTTCATCATCAAGCAGAAACAGGTAGCCGATTTTCCGCAGGTCAATGGATTGCCCCAGCTCGTCGGGGAATCGTTCCATCATTTTGAAACTTTCCTGCGAAAGTCGAATATTCACCTCGGTGGAAAACTGGTGGCGCACCCCGCCCGCGCACTTCCCGGTGGACGCCTCGCCGAATGACGGCGCTTTTTCCAACAGCGTGACCGTCGTTTTTCCGCCACTGAGCTTTGCCATATGGTACGCCGTACTCGCGCCCATCACCCCGCCGCCAATAATCACCACATCGCTGGAAGTTGGAAACATAATGCCCTCGCAAAAATAGTAGAAATACCTGATGTGCAATGCTTCGGAAAATGCTGAAATGGAACACAGATTTTCCGGATTTTCCCGGAGCGCGAACATTGTAATGCGAAAGCGCCGGAATTGGAAATCATTATCGCCAGGGCGGGAGGGTGTCAGCCAGCGCCGCCATCATCCGAATGGGGGCGTAATCGGCATCAGAGGCGCGGATTAAACGGCGGATATTCCCCCGGCGCAGAATCTCGCGCCCCGCCGCCGATTGGTGCATCTCCAGAAACGCGCGCCGCACTCCCCGGCGAAGCTCCGGCGGCACGGACGTGTGAATGATCCACGGGGGGATGGGGCTGGGTCCCATGGTGACGATGCGTCGCAATTGGCGCGCCAGTTGCGGATGCGCCGCCAGCTCCGTTTCCAGCACCGTGCTGTCGATGGCGGTAGCGTCAATTCGTTTTTCCAGCAGCCATTGCAATGAATTCTGATGGGAACCGCTCTCAAGTATTTTGCCGAAAAACCCGTTTCGCTCGCCGTGTGCCGCCAAAAAATAGCGGGTGATGGTGTACCCGGAATGCGAATTCGGTTCGTTGAACGCCCACGCCGCCGTCCGCAAATCCTCAAAGGTGCGGAAAGGGCTGTCCGCCCGCGTCACCACATCCGAAAAATAGACCGCTCGCCCGCCGTAGCGCGCGCCGGACATCAGCGGGGCAGCGAGCAACTCGACAAATGACGGGTCGCAATCGGCTTTCTGCACGTAGGGCAAACTGCACACCCAGCCGATGTGAATCTCGCCGGCATCGAAGCGCCGTTCCCGTTCCTGCCACGGTATCTCGTCCACAAACCTTGTGGGGAGCCGGAGGTATTCGCCCAGATACGCCGTAATTTCCGCGCACAGCGCATCAGCATTAGGGGCTTGGATGGACATCACTTTCAAAAGCGGCATACGGCGCTCATTCCTTCCGCGAACATCAGGCAGAGATAATACCCGATGTGCAACTTTCTGTAAAAATCTGAACGCCGCATGGCAATAACTGCCGATGATTGTGCCCCTTTTTTCGTTCATGATGCTCGAATATTGGCGTAATTCGTGAGCTTTTTGCCTTCCGGACTTGACTCCGAATTATTCCCCCGCATTTTTTTGACGAGTTTTGATGAATTTGGCAAATTTTGTTGCAAATTTTAAAAAATGTGCTATAATGGTAGTACTTTATGTCTATTGCAGATTTTATAATTCCTTCAAAGGTTCGATGAAGGAATTTATTTTTCCGTGTTTCCATATCTTATGTAAACCTTGTGCGATATATTCTATCCAAAAGGAGACCTTAAATGGCACCAAAACTGACTGCCACTGTGCCACACGGCAAACAGAAACACGCTACCGGCAACGAAGTCGAAACATTCGACCACGACCCAATGAGCCTCTATCTGGATGACATCAGCCACATTTCGTTGCTCTCGCGGGAGGAAGAAGTCACGCTGGCAAAACAAATCGAAGAAGGGGCGCGTGCGGAAACGGAGCTGCTCGCGCCGAATATCACCCCGATTGAACGACATATCTGTCAGGAGAAAATTTCCGCCGGGGTGCGGGCGCGCAACCGGCTGATTGAAGCCAACTATCGCTTGGTCATCAGCGTTGCCAAAAAATACGCCAATCAAGGCGTGAATTTTATGGACTTGATTCAAGAGGGCAACATCGGGCTGATAAAAGCCGTGAAAAAGTTCGATTACCGCCGAGGATATAAATTCAGCACTTATGCCACCTGGTGGATCCGGCAAGCCGTGACGCGCGCGCTGGCAGACCAGGGGCGCACCATCCGCATTCCGGTGCATATGTCCGAGCGCATCAACAAATACACCCGCACCACGCGCAGTTTGGTGCAAACATTGGGGCGCGACCCCACCCTCGAAGAGATTGCCGAGGCGATGGATATGCCCGTGAAAGGCATCAAACAGTTGCAGAAAATCATCCAGCACCCGCTGTCCATCGAAAAAACCATCGGCGAAAGTCAGGAAAGCAATTTGGGCGATTTTTTGGAAGATAATTCGTCGCCCACGCTCAGCGAATCCGCCACCCGGCATATTTTGAAGGAGCGGATGGACCGCGTGCTCACCTCGCTCAGCGCGCGGGAAGGGCGAATTTTACGCCTGCGTTTCGGATTGTATGACGGGAAAACCTACACACTGGAAGAAGTCGGGCAAAAGTTCGGCGTCACCCGCGAGCGGGTGCGGCAGATTGAAGCCACTGCCCTGCGAAAATTGCGCCATCCGCGCCGCAGCCGTCCGTTGCGGGAATTCCTGCTGTAACACTGTGCCCCCTTGCCCGACCATCCCATCGGTGGTCGGGCTTTTTTGTGCCCGCCGGGGACTCGTGTAAAATTTCAAGGGCGGGTAGTGTCATCCATTTTACACCCCAAAACGTAACCCATACAAATTTCACGAAAATCAGGAGAGAAAATACATCATGGAAACACAATCCCTGCAACAATTTTTAGATAGCCTCGCCGCCGATTCCGCCACGCCCGGCGGTGGCGGTGTTGCCGCTTTGAACGGCGCGATGGGCGCGGCTTTGGTCAGCATGGTCTGCCGCCTGACCATCGGGCGGAAGAAATATGCGGCGGTTGACGCGGAAATGCAGCAAACGCTCCAAAAGTCGGAGGCGTTGCGGACGCAATTGACCACGCTGTTGGCGGCGGATGTCGCCGCATTTGACGCGGTGATGGCGGCGTTCGGGCTGCCAAAAACCACCGATGACGAAAAAGCCGCCCGCCGCACTGCGATTCAATCGGCACTGAAAGAGGCGACCCGCGTGCCGCTGGAAACCGCCCGCGCCTGCGCCGAGGTCATCGCGCTGGCGGAATTTGTGGCGGCAAAGGGAAACACCAACGCCGCCAGCGATGCCGGTTCGGCGGCGCAATCGGCGCTGGCG
Source organism: Chloroflexota bacterium (assembly GCA_024278725.1). GTDB lineage: Bacteria > Chloroflexota > Anaerolineae > 4572-78 > 4572-78 > JANTHQ01. The sequence continues at coordinate 513 of JAJRSQ010000210.1, read as the reverse complement.
GGGCTGAAAAGCGCGGCGCTGAACGTGTACATCAATTTGGGCAGCATCCGCGATGAAGCATTTGCGGCGGAAACTTCGGCGCAGATGGACGCGATTTTTGCCACTGCACCCGCGATGGTTGATGAAATTTACGCCACCGTGAAAGCGAAACTGTAATTTTCCACAAGGAGGCAAAGGGAGAATGACCGATTTTCAGATACCGAAAGGCTGGCAAATGCCCATCACCATAGTGATTGCGCTGCTGGGAGTGGTGGCGATAGGCTTTTCCGCCCGCGCCATCCGCTCGGCGATGGCGACCCCTACCCCCACCGAAATTGTGCAACTGACGCCCGCCCGTCCGCGTCCCACCGTGCCGCCGACCTTCACCGCCACCCCATCCCCCACCGTGCCCGCCAGCCCCACTGTCACCCCGACACCCTCACCCACGGCAACCAGCACGCCCACGCCCGCCCCAACGCCCATCGTGGTGGATGTCACCGAACTGGGCTATCTGACCAGTGTGCAGTACAAAAT
>JAJRSQ010000209.1 GCA_024278725.1 Chloroflexota bacterium | reverse complement strand
TTTCCGCCCAACTCCGCAACGTCAGCGGATGCACACCCAGCAGCTTCGCCGCAGCCGTTATTCCCAGCAACCCCTCTGAATTTCTCATGAATGCTACATCCTTCAACGACATATGTCATATTTTTTGGTGACATATATCACTATTCAATTTAAGCATCTTGATTTAAAGTAGTTTTGTAAAAACGATTATACGATTTTAAGCCTTTTTTAATGTTTATACTATATGATTTTTATGGTTTCGTGCCACTTTCTCCTTAATTATACTGCAAGTTACATGGGAGAAAAAATCATCCACTCAGTTTTACACAGGACAACATCATGCATATTTTCTCAATCGGATTGAGCCATAAAACAGCGCCCGTTTCCCTCCGAGAGAAGCTTTCGTTTTCCCCTGCCACCCTGTGCGCATTTTTGAGCCAACTGCAACAAACGCAATCGTCGCAAGACAACGGACACCATTCCGTCACCCGGGAAAGTGTTGCCATTTCAACCTGCAACCGGCTGGAATATTACGGCTTGACCAATGACCCACAAAAAGCTTTTCAGGAAATCACCTGCCGCTTAAGCCGAAATTTCAACCTGCCGCCGGAAGATTTTCAATCGCATCTGTATTTTTTGCAGGACGAAGACGCCATTGAACATTTGATGAAAGTCGCATGCGGGCTGGATTCGCTGGTGCTGGGGGAAGCGCAAATTCTGGGACAAGTTGCCAACGCGCGGCAATCGGCGCAAACGCACGGAACCATCGGCAAAATATTGATGCGCCTGTTCGATATGGCAATTCACGCCGGAAAACGCGCCCGCACCGAGACAAGCATCGGCGTCAACCCCGCCTCGGTGAGTTCGGTGGCGGTGCATTTGGCGAAAGACCATCTGGGCGATTTGGCAGAAAAAACGGTGATGGTACTCGGCGCGGGAGAGATGGGGATGCTCACGCTGGAAGCGGCAGCCGATTACGGCGCAACAAACTTCATTGTGGTGAATCGCACCCGCAAAAACGCCGAACTTCGCGCCAAAGAATGGAACGCGCTGCCCCTAACCTTCGACGAAATTGACGAGGGGTTGTGCCAAGCCGATTTGCTCATCACCGCGACGGGCGCGCCGCACACCGTGGTTCATCCCCAAATTGTGGCGGATGTGATGGCGCAACGCCCCCATCGGATGCTGATGATTGTTGATATTGCCCTCCCGCGCGATGTGGATGATGAAGTGGCGGAAATCCCCGGTGTGCGCCTTTACAACCTCGACGATTTACAACACCAAGTGGAGGACAATATCAAAGCCCGCGAGATGGAAATCCCCAAAGTGAAAACCATCATCGCCGAAGAAATGGATGCGTTTTTGAGCTGGTATCGCGCGCGCAATGTCGTGCCGACCATCGCCGCGTTCCGCCGCCAAATGGAAAACATCCGCCAACAGGAGCTGGCGCGGGTGCTCAATCGCCTGCCGGAACTGGACGAACACCAGCAAGCCATCGTCGCCGAGCTGGCGCACCGGCTCACCAACAAATTTCTGCACCACCCGACAGTGCGCCTGCGCGCGGAAGCGGCGCAGGGCAACGGCATTGAATACGCGCACGCCATCAACGAATTGTTCGCACTGGATACATCAAGCGTCCCTGAACATTAAACTATTTCAATGGAAACCCTCACAATCATGAAACACCCCTTAAAACTATGACTTTAAACCCTGAAACCACCCCTCAAACGCTCACTTTTGGCACACGGGGCAGCGCATTGGCGCGCTGGCAAACCGATATGGTTGCCGAAAAATTGCATGCTCATTTCCCTGCCCTGCCCATCGAAAAAATCATTTTCACCACCCGTGGCGATAAAGAACTCTCCAAGCCGTTACCCGAAATCGGCGGCAAAGGGCTGTTCACCGCCGAACTGGAAGCCGCGCTGCACGGCGGCGAAATTGACCTCGCCGTGCACAGCCTGAAAGACCTGCCCACCGAAAACCCCACCGGGCTGACGCTGGGCGCGATTCTCCCCCGCGAAAACCCCGCCGACGTGCTGGTGAGCGGCAAAGGCTACACGCTGGACACCCTGCCCCAAAACGCCACCGTCGGCACCAGCAGCCTGCGGCGCGCGGCGCAACTGCTGGCAAAACGCCCCGATTTGAATATCATCTCGCTGCGGGGCAATGTGGACACCCGCGTGAAAAAAGCGCTGAACCCCACCGGGCAGTATGATGCCATCGTGCTGGCGGCAGCCGGATTGAACCGCATGGAACTGGCGGCGCACATCACCCAACAACTGCCCTTCGCCGTGATGCTCCCCGCGCCGGGACAGGGCGCGGTAGCGGTGCAGTGCCGCGCCGATGACGCTGAAACGTTATCCGTTTTGGCGAAAATTCACCATTCTCCCACCGAACAGGCAGTGACGGCGGAACGGGCATTTTTAGCCGGATTGGGCGGCGGATGCAGTGTGCCGGTCGGCGCGCTGGCAACCATTGCCGACGGGATGATGACGCTGGAAGGGATGGTCGCCGCCGTGGACGGCACGCGCATCATCCGCCTGACCCACACCGGGGCGGCAGAAAATGCCGCCGCACTCGGCGCGGAACTGGCGACAATGGCGCTGGCGCAGGGCGCGGCGGAAATTCTGGAGACGGTACATGGCTAGCAGTTTACACGGTAAACGGGTGCTCGTCACCCGCGCCGCAGGGCAAAACGCCAGCTTCAGCGCGCAACTGGCTGCCGTCGGCGCCGTGCCGGTGGAATTTCCCACCATTCGGATTGTCCCGCCCATTGATGCCACCCCGTTGCACACTGCCATCGCCGCGCTGGATTCATTCGATTGGGTGGTGCTGACCAGCGTCAACGGCGTGCGTTTTTTCCGCGACGCGCTGATTGCCGCCGGAAAATCGGTGGAAGATTTGAACGCCCGCAAAATCGCCGTGGTGGGACCCGCCACCGCCGCCGAACTGGAAAAATTCGGGGCGCGAATTGACCACCTCCCCCCCAAACATGTGGCGGAAAGTCTGGCGGCAACCCTGCCCCTCTCGGCGGGAGAGCGGGTATTGTATCCCACTGCGAACATCGCCCGCGACACGCTGGAACGGGGGCTGCGACAACGGGGGGCGCAGGTGACGCGCGTGACGGCATATCGCACCGAAGCCGTCACCGACCCCAAAAACCTGCCGGAACTGCTCCCCACAGTGGACATACTCACCTTCACCAGCGCCTCCACCGCGCGGAATTTCGCCGCACTGTTGGGCGGACAATCCATCGGCGACG
>JAJRSQ010000208.1 GCA_024278725.1 Chloroflexota bacterium | reverse complement strand
TCTTCAGCGGTAACGCCTTTGGTAACAGGCTCTTCGGGCAGCGCTTCCAGTTCCTGCTCAATGGCATCCAGCGCCTCGTCATCAGCCTGTCCGCGCAGTCCTTTCAGTAATTCCCTGATTTTGTTTTTCATGCCGTTTCTCCTTTTTACTAATGTAAACATTGCAGAGGGGTTCTTTGGGCGGTCAACCAGCGACACCTCTGTCAACATATATTTTGTCACACGCCGTCGGCGCGTCTTGCCTGTTTTTTCAATGACCTTATCCAATATCGCCCCGCCAATACTGAATCCCTTGTACACGCCGCGCTTCACTTTCTCCCACGCGGCATCGTCCACCACCCTCACTGCCAGTTCCAGCGAGCGGGCATCATCATTCAGGGTGATTTCCTCCGCCACCCCCACGGCACTGGGACGGTGCATTTCGCGGATATTGCGCCATTTCGACCACTCCGCCACCGCTGCTTTGGTGGCTTCATAATCGATGATGTCATTTACGAGGTCAGGCGTTTCATCGGTGGCAATGCCATATACCATCCGCTGCTCTTCATCAATTTTTTTGATTGGAACGAACCGGGTTAAATCGTTCATTTTCTACCCCCAAACTCTTTTACGAATTGCGCCACCGCCGCATCAAAGCGGCGGAAGATACGTTCTTTCACTATATCAAACGCCATGCCGAGCGTTATCCAGCCGCGCTTGGCGTGGAATTTCCGTTGCCGGTCACCCTGCACGTAATCAGCATAGCTGACCGTGGTTCCCATCTCTCCGATGAGTGCATCGTCTTGCCGAAAAACGTTTTGCGTCCAACTGCGTCCCAGCAATTCACTCTCTCCGCCATTGCGCAACTTGTAGCCGGTCACGCCTGATTCAAGCAACGATTCATCCGCGCGGATGATGCCGCGCGCCTTGCCGGTTTTGCCGCGTATCGTCCCCATCACCGGGTCCCACCAGCCGCGACCACGCTCGTAATAGCCCATCGGACGACCGTCGGCAGTGGTTCTGCCGGGTCTGTTCGCTTCGCTTTCCGGCGGGTATTTGGCAACTGCGTCCCACAGCATATTCAAACTATCCGTCATTGCCGGGCGCAAGTATTTGTCAGCCTGCCCAACGGCGCCGCTGATGTCGCGTATTATTTCATCAAGCCCATTAATTTCCAGCGTCTTTGTCGTATCGCTCATGAACCGTTATAATCCCATTTATGGACACGAATATCCGTATTGTTTTTGCCGGCACTAAAATTGAACCGATTACTGACCCCGCCCGCATTGTAGCACTCATTGAGTGGGATGACCGCCTGATTGTCCGCGCTGCTACGGACGAGTTGGCGAACCGCATTCTGTCCGGTATTTCGGTGCGAATTCAAACAGGAACCTCTGAACATCTCTCCAACGGAGCGACATTGTTTAAGCGTGTATGGCGCGACCCCGGCACGATTGACCATTTTTACGCCCTGGGGGCGAGCAACCACGGCATGAGCGTGCTGAGAAATATGAACCTAACAATCATTGCTCCGTGGAAAGAAATCATTCCAATCCCCTTACCCACATTTCCAGCGCGCGCGGTATTTTCTCCCCCAACCATCGGAAGCTGAACGCAATGGCGAATTTCTCGGAAGCGCGTGTCTCGCCCGGTAAAAATGATGTTTCCCGCAACACCAACGCCACCCAGTCCGCCCGTTGAGCTTCGTTCATTCCCTTCCACACCGATTCCCCGACCTCGTGCAATAGTGTTTCCGTAAATACCGACCCCGTATTTGAATACACCCCTTTCCGCGTGAAACTGCGCGCCAACCTGAACAGCGTAATCTGACGGTTGTGGTGCACCCCAAACACAGACAGGTCTTGCGCGGGCTTCGGCGTACCGTTCGGTAAATAATCATCGGGGTGATAGTAGTCTGACAGCGCCAACTGCCTGAAATTTCTATTGTCTTTAACCATCTTTTTGGGCAACGTGCGCAACACCTTGTCTGTCATTTGCGCTTCCGTCGGTGTCATACTGTGTCCCGCCGATAAATCAACATAAACATCGTATTGCTCGTTAAAATGTCTGACAATCTGCTCCGGAGTTACACCCTCCGGCAGCACGTTCGGCAACTCAGAAAAAGCGCGGTCAAGCGCCCGTCCACCAGTCACCGGAACAGGCGGAACATCTACCACCGGCGTTACCCAACACCGACAGTTAGGGTGTGCCGGTGGTTCCGTAAACCGTTCACCGTGGAACTCGCCGAAACTCTCCCCGATGTTCTTCACCATCCCGTTGAGCGGTCCGCAGATGGGGCACACCAGCTCATCGTTATTGGTATTCCAGCGCCACTTCTTCACCCCCCCGTGCAAAAATGCGATTTTATTGCCATTGGCATAGGCGCGGGTTGTTTCGGTGACGGCAATCATATGGGCGCGGGCATCATTTATTTCGAAGGCATCCTTCAGCGCGTTGTGCAGTTCGCCAATGGTTGCGCCGGGGCACTGTATCCATTTGGAAATGACCTCTCCGAACACACGTTGGCTGGTCCCGTTTATCAGTTCGGTCAGCCCGGCAGCGTAATCGCGCGCCCATCGAGCCGCCGCCTCATTCGCCAGCGTTTGGCTGAACACCAACCCGGCGGTATCCATTCCGTCTCCC
>JAJRSQ010000207.1 GCA_024278725.1 Chloroflexota bacterium | reverse complement strand
ATTTGCCAGGTTTGCTTGGGTGGTTAGCCCGGATAACGCCAAAGCCTTGTTTTTGGGCGTGCCGCGATTGTATCTTGTTAATTTGAAAACAAATCAGCCGTGGTGTCAGGTTGATTGGGGGTTGGACGGATATTACGCTTATACAGCAAGATGGGATGCCGGGGGACGATACGCAGCGATGTTGGTATCGAACAATGCACCCGGTGAGTTAATGTATTTTAATCGATTGGTGATACTGGATACCGTAACCGGACGAATTTACCAACCGGAAATGGCAGATTGGAGTCATATTTGGGATTTTCAGTGGTTCCCCGACAGTCGTCACTTGATAGTGATGGGATTACCCCAAAATGCAAGAGAATCACCTACAATTGAACAAATTGGAATAATGGATGTCTTAACTGGATCTATTCGTTTAGTTATACCAGACTATATTTTTGCTCAAGGTAGCACAGCCGGTTTTCAATTAGCGCTTTCCCCGAATGGAGAAAAAGTAGCCATTAATTGTCCAATCATTTCTGATAAATACTTACAGGGTTTACTTGGTCAAATTTGTCTTGTAGCGATTCATTAACTTGGATTATGGCAATACCATCGCCAATTAGGGTGAAGAGAGTGGTATTTTAACCGGGTGTATGCGTCCGATAGAAACAACCGCGCTGAATATCAGCGACAATAAATTAGGTTCAGGTTTTTGCGGAAGCATTTTTATCATTTCGGCGAAATATCTGTTGGCACGATAGTAAGATTTCAAATCAAGCACCCCGGCGTTCGGAATACTTTGACGATACTCACGCAAAAGAACTTGCGAGACGTTGACCATAAAAAGGGATAAGTTTAGCGCATTGGTCAAGGGTTGTTCATTGATGTTCATAAAATCTTCCAACCCCCAGTATTGTTTGGCATCGCGGAAGTTGAACTCGATTTGGAAGCGTAGGCGATAGTAGTCGACAAGTTTATCATAAGCCAAATCGAGGTCACTACTGAATAAGATAACGTGGGCAAAAGCATTGGTTTTGATGTTCACTTTGGTGATGATGACCACGTTGAGCGATTGAGCGAAGCGTCGGTGCAAGGCGGTCAGATGATAGATACGCGTATGAATATTACCGTCAAGGTGTTCTGCTTTCAAAAAGCGTGCCGGCAAATCACGATAGTTTAATTGCTCGCCGTATTTTTTACGATTGCTTTCACCGGTGTAAGGCAAATAAAGCACACTGTCGTAACGCAATTTTGAGATGAGATGCAACTTGCATTGGCGTAGCATTTGGAGGGCGTTGTTATTGCCAAAATGCCCGTCGAGTGCCACGTAAGTGACAGAAAGCGTGTTTGCGAGCAGCGATAGTTGTTTTTTAAGCATTTCTTGGATGCGTTTTAGTTCCGGTGTGAGCGTTACATCGGTCTTAATTTTGTTTTTGCTCCCTTTCGGACGACCGGGTTTCGGGTGTCCTTTCTTGGTCTTTTTCGATGCTTGTTTCTTGGCTTTCTCTTTTGCCGCTTCCTTTTCCGCCTCGGTGCGCACCACTTGTTTAACTTGTATCGGATGCGATTGGCGCGTGGAAACGTTAATCAAAGACAGGGCGAAAATGGCAATTCCGGGCACCGGTTTATTGAATAATCCGGCGTAAAAACGATCAAGCCCGTGGGTTTTTGTACCCGCTTTGGTGATGACACTCTCATCGCCCGCTAAAATATACGTCGCATCCGAGCGGAAGAGATGTTTTATAAAGAAGCGGTAGAAAAATGTCTGCCAATCGATTTCCGTGTTGAAAAACCGTTGGATGGTGCGATAGCTGCCCCCTTTGCCCGCCCAACGCGAGATGCCAAGCATAGTTACTCTGCCCGACATCGCCAACATCGCTTGGACGATAACTGTCAGTTGGCGAAGCGTGGTCTTTTCGGTTGAGTTGACGATTTCTGCAAAAAGTACGATAATGTCCGACATGAGCGGTTGTTTCCTTTACGCCTTTTTCCTTGGTCGGTAAAAAACGTATCGTACTCAACCGCTCTATTTTTCGCCAATTTTTGGCGATGGTATTGTCCCGTATAATCGGATAAAATACCCTGAAATCCGAGGTCAACTAAAACGACTCGAGAGTTGTGATTTGATATTTTGCATAAGATGATATGTGGGGTAGATTACCGTATTATGCAACTACCTATTATAAAACCCGCTCCAATTGTTACGGCACACAGTGCTTCATTTCGGCATTTATTCAAGAATCGTTGTCAATTTCAGCATTTTGAACACTATTTGACCGGTTTGATAGCGTTGGACAACAAGACAATGGCTAATATGACCCGCTGTATCATCAATAGTCCGGATAAAACTAATTTGTCTCGTTTTTTCTCTACCGCAGATTGGTCACCGGACGAAGTAAATGAGGAACGGTTGACCTATATGCTACACCAAACACAACGGCAACGGTTGTCTGCACGGAAATCGGTGCTGGCGATTGACGATACGTTGTGTGAGCATGTCGGCAGTCTGTTTGAACATATTGACCGGCATTACAATCATGGGAATAACACGTATCCTTTGGCACACAATCTGGTCACCGGCTATTATGTGAGCGGCGCGGTGAGGTTTCCGACACACTGGCGACTCTATCGACGCTACGAAGAATTCACCGGGTGGGAAACATTCGTTAAAAAGTATTTTCCCGAAGCCGTTATCCCGACCCGCCGAAAAGCACGCAATGCCTTCAAAAAGCGGGTGGCAGCGACCCTGTTGGCAGACCCGGAATTCAAGCGTCTGAATGACGCTTTCCAAACCAAAATTGACTTGGCCATTGAGTTGGTCGAAGCGGCAATTGAACAGGAACTGCCGTTTCACACCGTTTTATTTGACGCTTGGTATTTGGCGCCGGCATTGCGGTCTGTTTTGGAGACCCACGACAAGAAATGGATCAGTTTGTTAAAGATGAACCGCAATATCGACACCAATAATTTGCAGATCATCGCCGAGACCGGGGAACCGGTCAAATTCGACAAGCCGAAAATCAAACTGTCAGACCTGGTGCCGCTAATTCCGGCGTCTGCCTTTCGCGCGGTGGCGGTCGGTGAACAGACCTATTATTGCTTCAGTAAAAATGTCCGCCTACCCTCCTTGGGGAAAGTGCGCCTGATTATCTGTTTTGACAACCCTGAATTGCAAGGCACCTGCGCGGTCTTGGTCACCAACCATTTGAGTTGGGATGCCCGAAAAATTATCGCCACCTATTTGCTGCGTTGGCCAATTGAAACCTTTTACCAAGATGCCAAACAACAGTTAGGGCTCAACACGTATCGCATGCGCAAAGCCGAAGCCATTCAAAAACATTGGTGTTTGGTTTTCGTGGCCTACTCGTTTTTGCACCTGGCTTGTTTGCCGTCATCACGGCGTGCCAAAGGTCATCTGCCCCTCAAAACCATCGGGCAAGTCATCCGCCAACAAACACAACGCCTTATTGAAACGCTTATTTTACACGCGCATACCTTGCTGACACAGGAAAATGATACTGAAACTGTTTTCAACCAACTATTTGCCAAACAAGCTTACACAATGACAACTTAATCGTCGCTCAAATCACAACTATCGAGGAAAATAGTTTCAGCTGCTCCCGGCGTCGATCCTCCTCTTCTTGCCTGCGTATATACGCCCGAATCGTCGCTTCATCTCGTCCAACTGTCGATACATAGTAGCCACGTGCCCAAAAATGTTACCCGCTAAAATTGCGCTTGCGCCCGCCATAGTGCTGCGCTATCCAAATCGCACTCTTCCCTTTGATATAACCAACCACTTGCGATACCGCATACTTCGGCAGAATTGAAATCAATATGTGAACATGGTCAGGTAGTAAATGCCCTTCTTCTATTTCGCTCTCTCTTTGTCGAGCTAATTCTCGCAGTACCTGCCCTAATTCTCGCCGTATATCCTTGAATATCTTTTTCTTGCGATACTTCGGTATCCACACTATGTGATACTTGCATTCCCACTTCGTGTGGCTTAAACTTTGCTCCATGGTGAGCCTCCTTTCGCTATGGGCTTCGAGCGGTTCATAGTTCGGAGACTCACCTCTATTCCCGGATCTGTCAAACTGCGGTAGTCTCCCCGGCAAAGCCGGGGGGTTACCTATGTGTACTTGAACTTCCGGGGCAAAAGCCGGATGCCGTATCGTTACGAAAAAACAAAATTGAGGCATTGCGGTTTATTATCAGCGAAAATCTGCGTGAATCAGCCATCAATGGTGAAACAACCGCACACCGCTGAAGATGAGGGTCATCCCGTACTCATCGGCGGCGTGGATGACCGCTTCATCCCGCACGGAGCCGCCCGGCTCCAGCACAAACTGCGCCCCACTGCGCGCCGCGCGGTCAATATTATCCCGTAACGGGAAAAATGCATCGGAACTGACCGACACCCCGCGTAATTTCGCCTGCCAATCGGCTTTCATTTCCGCCGAAAGGGGTTGCGGCACGGTCTCGAAACTTTCCGCCCACGCCGCCCGTTCCGATTCGGTCATCTCGCCGGAAATGTACAAATCCACCGCGTTGCTCTTCACCGCACGGGGTGTTTCCGGCTTGAAATGCAATCCCAGCACCGCCGGATGCTGGCGCAGCCACCAATTGTCCGCCTTATCACCCGCCAGACGGGTGCAGTGAATGCGAGACTGCTGCCCCGCCCCCAACCCGATGACCTGCCCGTCGAGCGCGAAACAGACCGAATTGGATTGCGTGTATTTCAGCGCAATCGTCGCCACCAGCAAATCGCGGATGGCTTCCGGCGACAGATACTTTTCCGCCGAAACAATATTCGACAGCACATCGCGGGTGATGGCGGCATCATTGCGTTTCTGCGCCAACGTCAACCCGAACACCGTGCGATATTCCAACGCATCCGGTTCAAAATCGGGGTCAATCTGCACCACGGTATAACGCCCTTTCTTTTTCTGCCGCAAAATCTCCAGCGCTTCCGGCGCGTATCCGGGCGCAATCACCCCGTCCGATACCTCCCGGCTGATGATACGCGCAGTGGACACATCCACCGTGTCGCTGAGCGCAATCCAATCGCCGAAGGACGACATCCGGTCTGCCCCCCGCGCGCGGGCGTAAGCGGTCGCCAGCGGGCTGAGGTCGCCCAAATCGTCCACAAAATATGCCTGCGCCTGTTCCGCCGAAAGGGGCGCGGCAACCGCCGCCCCCGCCGGACTGACGTGCTTGAACGACGCGGCGGCGGGCGCATCGAGCGCGGCGCGCAATTCACGCACCAACTGCCAGCCGTTCAGCGCATCCAGCAGGTTGATGTACCCCGGCGCGCCATTCAGCACCGTAATGGGCAGCGCGCCGCGCGTGGAAAAAATCATCGCCGGTTTTTGGTGGGGATTCGCGCCGTAACGCAATTGCAATTGACTTTTGGTGTGCGGAAATTGTCCGCGCAGATAGCCCGAAATTGCCGCATCATACGCCGCCGTGTGTTCAAACGCCTTCAACGCCAGCCGTTCACGGGTGGCGAGTGCCGTCTCTCCCGCCGATTGCAACTCCGCCAGCACCGCCGCGTAATCGGCGGGGTCGCACAGCACCGTCACCCGCGCGTAATTCTTCGCCGCCGCCCGAATGAGCGTCACCCCGCCGATGTCAATCTGCTCAATCGCCTCCGACGGCATCACATTTTCGCGGGCGATGGTCTGCTCAAACGGGTACAAATTGCAGACCACCACCTCAATAAAATCATATCCCTGCGCCGCCAAATCGGCGCGGTCGGCGGGGATGTCCCGCGCCAAAATACCGCCATGCACCGCCGGATGGAGCGTTTTCACCCGCCCGCCGAGCATCTCCGGCGCGCCGGTCACCTCGGCAATATCGGTGACGGGTATTCCGGCGGCGCGGATAGTCTTCGCCGTGCCACCGCTGGCAAGCAGGGCAAAACCCAGCTCGGACAATCCCTGCGCCAATTGAACCACATTCATTTTGTCTGATACAGAAAACAACGCCTGTTTTCGGGGTTGGGACATCGCTCTTCCTCCAAAAAATTATCTGCGCCGATAACGGTCACTGTTATGGCAATGGAATCTATGGGACTATTTGGAGTTTAACCTAAAGCCAATTAGAATCAAAAAACAGCTTTTTTATTTGAAATGGAGGCGCGGCAATGGGATTTTTTCAAAAATTAGCGGGGCTATTCAATGGTAAATCAAAAGGAGATGATGGGAATCCACGCCCGCCCATCGACAAACGGGCGGCATACATCACCGCCATTGAAGCCGAGCGGGGGCAGAAAGAATCATTCTTCCGCATGAGTCCCTATTCGCCATTGGACGCGGACGCGCGCGCAACCTTCCCCGGACTGAAACACTATCCGGTTGACCCGGCGCTGCGCTTCACCCTGCCATTGGAAAAGGTGGCGCAGGAAGAAATCATCATCCAAACCAACACCGGCGACGAGCAGCCATTCTATCGTGTCGGCACAGTCACCTTCACGGTGAACGGCGAATCCGCCACCCTGACGGTGTACCGGGGCGCGGAAAACGCCGAGCTGTTCATCCCCTTTAAAGACGCCACCAACGGCTCGGAAACGTATGGCGCGGGGCGGTATCTGGAGCCGGTGGCGCTATCGGACGGCACCATCCTGCTTGATTTCAACGTGGCGTACAACCCCTACTGCGCCTATTCCGAAAACTACAGTTGTCCCCTGCCCCCCGCCGAAAATTGGCTGACCATCCCCATCCGCGCGGGAGAGATGGCGTTCAAATAGCATCATCCGCCCGCCACAGTTGCCATGCGGACAGGGCGAACACCGTCACCGAAAAAGCATACAGCACGGGGAACGAAATCCACGCCACCAGCGAATACGCCAGCAACGGACCCACCGCCATCCCCGCGTCATTGGCGGTGGTGAACGCCCCCACAAACAAATGCGGCGACTCGGTGCGGGTGGCAACCGTGCTCGACACGGCGCTGAGGGTGACAAACAACCCCGACCCGGCGACAAATACCGCGAACAGCCCCGCCACCATCCCCGCGCCGTTCAACAAAATGGCGCCGCTCACCCCGACAACCATCAGCCCCGCCAGCGCCAGCACGGTCGCCGTCTGCCCGAAAAAATCGGAGACCGCGCCCAAAATCGGAGCGAAAATCACATCGGACATGAACCGGCTCGCCAGCATCAACCCCGCAACCGTGCCGATGCCCAACCCGATGCCGCCCGGCATCGCATCGCCCAGCCGTTGGGTGAGAAAAAGGGAGGCGGTGGAAATCAGCACGCCATCCACCAGCCCGTCCAAAAAACCGGAAATCAGCACCCACCGCAGCAGCGAAACCCGCCACAGCGCGCGCCACGGGGTGCGGTCGGTGATGGTGTGCGCCGGTGTTTCCGGGGGGGCGAAAGACGACTCCCCCCAGCGGATGAACCACGCCACCGGCAACGCCAGCACGGTGAACAGCGCGATGGTCTGCGCCGCCCCGCGATACCCCCAGCGGTCGCGCAGAATGCCGCCCAAAACCACGCTCACCGCGCTGCCGAGCCGCACCAGCCCCCACAGCGCGCCCATCAGCCGCCCGCGCTGCGCGCCGTGCCCGTGCCAAACCGCTTCATAGCCACCCTGCCGCAACCCCGACCACGCTACCCCCCACCCGATGCGCGCCAGCAGAAACGTGCCGAATCCCCACCCGACGCCGTACAGCACCGCCACTATCGCCCCCAGCACAGCGGAAAGAAAAAACGGCAGCCGCGCACCGTATTTTTGAAAGATGACCGCCGCCCACGTGTTCGAGAGCAGGCGCACCCAGCGGTTCGCGCTGAGCAGCACGCCCACCAGCGGCAGGGCAATGCCCAGCGCGGGCGCGTCAAGCGGCAGCAGGCTGTACATCAGCGAATCGCCCATGATGGACAGCCCGACGACCAGCGCCACCCACAGCACCAGCCGGGTTGAGGAAGGAGTCCGTTTCATTCAACTATCTTTCAATCGGGAGTTATGATTATTTTTGACTGACGATACAGTAGGGGCAGACCTATGTGTCTGCCCAAAAAGGGCGAACACACAGGTTCGCCCCTACCGGCGAATAATTTCCGGCAGTCAATTTGAACCACCGCCCAATCGGGAGTTATGCTCCGGCAGAGCCGGTATATTCATCGGTCATTGCGTCCAGAACGTCGCGCAGCCGCGCAGTTTCCTGTTCAACGCTTTCCGTCAACCGTTCGGCGCGCCGCCCGGCGCTTGTTTTCCGGGATGCCAGCATCTGCATTTGCAAATAAATGGTGCCCACCGTGGCTAAACTCTCGTCCATTTCCAATTCAATGCGGCGTTTCTGCGCCAAAAGTTGTTCGAGATACGTCTGCTGACGTTCATAATCGCGCAATGTTTCTTCCATTTGGGCGCGCACGGTCGGGTCGGATTCAGTCGCCAAATGCGTTTTCAAATCGGCAATTGCGCGGGGAACCTCTTTCATATCGCGCCGGATGAGCAAACTGTCGTCAAGGCGTGCCAGCCGCTCTACCAACTTTTGCATATGCCCATGCCAGTCATCGAGCTTTTGCCTCAAGCCGTTGCTATCGGCAATCAACGCCGCCACGGTCGATGAGCGCAATAATTTGGCAATGTGCCGTTGATACTCTTGTGAACGCGCCAGCTTTTCCATCCGCGCCAACTGAGCCGGGGTTGTTTCCGCCGCCGTGGCGGCATCCGCTGCCAATTTCGGGCGGCGTTGAGAACGCCAAAAGCTCACCGCCCCCGCCAGTGCCAGCAATCCGCCGGGAGCGAAACACAGTGCGGCGGCAAATCCCACGTTTTGCAAAAACGTTTTGCTGCCGGGGGAAAACATGGCAAAACCGCCAAACGAAACCAGCGCCATACCCAACCACCACAGCGTCGCGCCGACAACAACTTTTTTGTTCGCCGGTTTCTCCCGTTTCCGAAAAAACAATCCAAGCCCTGTACTCAGCCCCGTGAAAAACAACCCCGTCATCCAAACAGTCATCCCGATACCCGTGCCATCGACACCGTCCAAACTCATCGCCAAACTGAGCAACGCCCCGGACAGTCCTCCCAATGTCGTCAGTGCCGCGCCGCCCATCAGCACATAATCGAGCTGATTGAATGAAGATTGTGTTTTTTCAGATGTCATCTTTTGCCCCATTTGCAAAGTTGCCTGATTTTGGTGATAATATATGTGCCGAATGATACTTCATTCTATCGTAAATTGTGTTTTCTGAAAAGCGTAAGAATATTCTTCGGTGTGCGTCCAATGTTTGTGTGGCAGCACACAACCTTTCTACGGAAATTATTCAAAAGAAAAGAGGATTACCAACCATGGATTTGCAACTTTCTATGCCAAGCTCAAGCGACAATAAGACCCCCAAAAATGATGGCGCGGTGCGGGATGTCATCATCATCGGCGCCGGTCCCGCCGGATTGACCGCCGCCATTTACGCCGCGCGCGCCAATCTGAACCCGCTGATGATTGAAGGCTATTTCAGTGGCGGGCAGTTGATGGACACCACCGAAGTTGAAAACTACCCCGGCTTCAAAGACGGCATTATGGGTCCGGACTTGATGGCGGAAATGCGCGCTCAAGCCGACCGCTTCGGCACGGAATTTCTGACCAAAGATGTCACCGAAGTTGATTTGACCGGCGACGTGAAAAAAGTGTGGGTGGAAGGCGACCTCTT
>JAJRSQ010000206.1 GCA_024278725.1 Chloroflexota bacterium | reverse complement strand
GAGCGGCACACCGTCGCCGCTTTTGAGCGAACGCCGCCACACCAGCGCCAGCCACGCTATCAACAGGGTTAAATGAAGCGGGTTGCGGGTGACGGAAAGCAATATCAGCGCGGAGATAACCCACGCCAGCCAAGTGAAGGTATTGAGCATCATCATTTTACCGGCAGGGATGGCGCCCCTTCGGGCAGAATTTCCATCTGCACAAAGGTGAACCGCCGCTGAAAACGGCGCAGCGCGCGGAGGGTTGCCGCGCCGAGCGCGACCATCAGCAGGATATTCCCGGCGGCGCGCATCGCGTCCCACACCAGCGAGGTGGTCACATAAAAGAGTGCGTAACGCTGCACCGCGTCCCACACGGTGATTCCCGGTTGCCAATATTGGCTGGCGGGTCCCATCGCAAAGGGCCAGAACCACACGTTCATAATTGCCCCGTAGACCAGCCCCCACCAGCCGCCGAACACCGCCAGCACCGCCGTTTCGAGCCACGCCCCTTCGGCGCGGAACAATTGCACCAGCGGACGCGCCAGCGGGGCGGTCATCCCCACCCAACCGGCAGTGAACATCTGATACGGGAGCCACGGTCCCACCGTGCCGGTAATTAGCGCGGAGACCAGCAGCGTCAGCGCACCCATCAAAAACCCGAAGCGTCCGCCGAAAATATAGCCGGTCAGAATTATCAGGAAGAAAATCGGGCTGAAGCCGCCCGGTCCCGGAATGGCGACCTCCGCGAAACGGAGGACGGCATTAATGGCAACCAAAATCCCCAGCAGCGCGACGAATTTCGCGCTGACCGATTCGCCCTGCACTTCCGCCAGCAGCACGACGAAACAGACCCCCACTAGCGCCGAGAGCATCAGCGGGGCGTCGGCGGCGTGTGCCTGCGTCTGCAACGCCGATTGCGGCAGCGCGGGCAGCCAAAAGGGGTACAGGAATGCCAGCACGCCAATCGCGGAGGTCAGTCCGTAAATTAAAATACTGAGCGCGCGGTCTTTCATACTTTTTTCACCAGCCACCAGATGACCGCGCCTCCCAGCAACGCCATCGGCACCGCGATGAACAGGGCAATCACCACCCAAATCATCCCGCCGAAAGGTGAACGGGGGGCGGGGGTTGGGGCGACGGTGGGCGGCGCCGGCATCCGATTCACCGTCGGTACGGGGGTTGCGGTCGGCAGGATTGCCAATTGCACCGCCACCCGCGCCGTGGGTCGTACCGCCGTCGCCGTGGATGTTGCGGTCGGGGACGGGGTACTGGTGGGCGGCACGGGGGTTGCCGTGGGCGATGGTGTATCGGTGGGGCGTGCGGCATTGCTCGCCCCGGCGGGGGTTGGTGTGGCGGCAACAGAGGGGGGGATGGGGGTGTCGGTGGGGACGGGCGTCGCCGTCGGTTGCCGCACGGTAATGGTCAACTGCGCGGAAACTTCCCCCCCGGCGCTCCGCGCTAACAGGGTGAAGGTGGTCGTTTCCATCGGCGAGAGGATCTTTTCGCCCGGCGAAACCACCCCTTCTTCCGCCCCGTTGTAGCGCAAAAATGCCGCTTCCGCGCCCGATAAATCCCAGCGCAGCGCCACTGTTTCCCCCGCCACAATATCGGTGCGGTCGGCGGTGAAGGTGTGAATCACCGGCGTGCCCACGGGGGTCGGGATGGGCGTGTCGGTGGCAGTGGGCACGGGCGTGGGCGGAACCGGCGTGTCGGTCAACGTCGGCGTGGGGGTGGGGTCGCTCGCCGCGCAGATGTCGTCAATCGGCGGGGGTGACGGGGGCGGCGATGCGCCGCTGTTCCCCTGTCCCCACACCCAACCTTCGATGCCGCCATCGGTCACGCCGGTACTCGACGCGCCCAGATTGGAATACACCCAAGTGCCGTTTTCCCAGCGCCAATAGCTCCAGTAAACGCAATCGCTGCCGGTGCATTGGCAGAAACAATCCTGCTGGGGAAAAGTGCAGCCTTCGCCGTCCAAACGGCAGATGGTTGCCCCCATGCTGTTGCTGGCATCAATATTCAAATCCAGCCCGGAACGCAGCAGCACATCCAGCCCGGTGATGCTCTCTTCGGGGAAAGTGACGCACTGCGCCTGCACCGAGCCGTCGCCGTGCTGAACGATGACCCCCGCCCGATGGGGCGTGTCGGCGTTGGCGCGGCTCAGGCTCAACAGCAGCAGCACCGTCAGCAAAATCAATGCCGAGCGGGGCAGCAGATACAGTATTGAGTTTCGGGTTTCGAGTTTCAAGTCCACGGTTTTTGGTGTTTCGGGTTTATGGTTTCAGGTGCGCCCTGAAATGAATCTCAGGACGCACCTTCATCGCTATTTTACCGCAAAATCAACGGTAGGAAAATCTTGTTTTCCAGCACTGCCAGCGGGTAAGCGCGTCCCAACAGTGCGGGCACAGCCTGTTGGGTGGCGAGTGCATTTTCGCCAAAGCCCGGTTGCCATTCAAACGCGCCGCTGGACAACTGCATGCTCAACAGGTAGCTGATGGGCGTTGTTCCGGAGATGACGAATGAGCCGAAATTCCCCGTACCGACTACCGGCGCGGGCTGGTTGGTCGCTTGCAGGGCTTGCAGTACATACGCCGTCGAGTTGGTATCGCTGTCCGTGCCCCAGGGCGAAACGGGGTCGTAAGTGAACCCGCCATCGGTGTTTTGGGCGGTCTGCAAAAATGCCAGCCCGCTGATGATTTCGGTGGCGGTCAACGGCTCACCGGCGGCGACCAACGCTTGCATCACCAGCGCGGTGGAGTTGGTGTCGGTGCCCCATCCGGCGCCCCATTCCCAGCCGCCGTTGGACTGCTGCATTCCTTTCAGGTACCCCACTGCCGAAGCGGGGACCGGTTGCCCCAGCGCCGTTGTTCCCAGCAACGCCCAGGCATTGCTCGCGGCGCTCCCGGCATCGAAGGCGCCGAGGGTCGGGCTGAAAAAGCCCATCGGGGTGAGCGCGCCCGCCGGATACGGGGTGTGTGTGCCCACCACGGCGACCGCCATTTTTCCGGCGGCGGCGGGATTGGTGACAAAATTTGCGCCGTTCGCGGCGATATATGCCGCGATGGAAGTGTTGCTGATGGGGTCGCGCCATTCGGTGGCGGTGTAGCCATTCGCGCCGATAGAGAGCAGCGTCTCCACAGTTGCGCCGATGCCGCCGTAGCCGCCATCGGTCTGCTGTTGGGTGCGCAGCCAGTCCAGCGCGCGCACGGCGGCGGTCATCTGCGGAGCGGGAACCATCGTGCTCCCCCACGCGCCCCAGCGCCAACCCTCCACTGCACCGTTGCCGATAGCGGAATCGGCGGCGCCAACCGAGTAGCTTTGCCATGCACTGCCATCCCAATAATTGTAACCCCAATAATTGCTGCCCCCGCAGAAACAATCGCTGGCGGGACAGCCCACGCTTTCGATGCTGCACACGGCAATCCCCCAGCCCATATCTTTGGTGATGACATCCAGCCCGGTGAGATATAACGCTTCCAGCCCGGAAATCGGTGCGGTGAATTGAATGCCGCGCGCGATGGCGGTTTCATCGTCGAATTGAACCACAACATCCGCGTGGTCGGGGCTGTCAGCGCGGGTGGTGGACGGAACTGCCAGCAGCATCCACAGCACGGCGAAAATCATCGCCAGAGATGCCGCCAAAATTCCGGTTACCGTGAGTGACCGTCGCATTAATAAGCCATTTTTCATAGGTTTCCTCCCAAAAAAGTGGAATTTGATGCAAGTTGTGGAAAATGGTTCGGGGACGATACGGCAGAGAATCAAAACACCTTCTTGAGAGTTCAAGAAGGTGCGGTTGGTGTGCATCTCGGCACCGCACCTTTTGCCACGAAAGCTTGCGGACCTCAACACGGGCGGGCGACCTGGCTTCCCGATGGAAATCGGGTTACAGTTGCGGGACAGCGTCGGACTCGCACCGACTTCGCCGTTACCCCCCACACCTTCCGAGGCAATGGGGACCTGTGTTGAATATCTGATTATTTTTATCAGGCTCAAGTATATATCGGGCGGGGCAAATGTCAAAATTTGGCGGAAGGGGCTTGGCTTCCGTGCGCCATCATCCTTTTTCCAAAGGGTTCTTTTGCCCGACGCCGAAAGTTGGGGCAAAATATTCAAGGGAAATGAAACTCAAAGCAGAAACAGAGGAGGCGACGATGCCCGACCGGAAATTATTGCAACAATTTTCAAAAGATGAACTGATTGACATGCTGGAAGATGCCGCCAAAAATTGGCTGGCGCATGACGGGCTGTGGTTTCAAGCTGTGGAACGACGCGACGGTATCGAAACCGCCATCGAACTGGACACCGAAGCGTGGGAACGGTTCACCGTGATTGAGGCGAAACGCATCATGAAACGGCTGGGGATGGAAGCCGGTGGCGGCATTACCGCGTTGAAAAAAGCGTTGCAGTTTCGGCTGTATGCCCGTTTGAATGAACAGGCGATGGAACAGCCCGACGAAAATACCCTCATTTTCAAAATGGTCGATTGCCGGGTGCAGTCGGCGCGCCACCGCAAAGGGATGACCCCCTTCCCGTGCAAGCCGGTCGGGTTGGTGGAATATGCCGGTTTCGCCAAAACCATCGACCCGCGCATCCGCACCCGCGCCATCGCCGCCCCGCCGGACGATTACAACGGCGAATTTTGGTGCGGTTGGGAATTCACATTGGCGGAAGAGGGTTAACGGTTGTCGCCGTCCCCTTTGATTTTTCCCCGTTCCAGCCGGGAAAAAAGTTTGGTGAGATTGGCTTCCGCCACCTCTTCCAGCGTCAAATCCAGCTCGGTGCAAATCTGAGTCAGATACCACAGCACGTCGCCCAGCTCATCTTTCAGCGTTGCGCGGTCGGTGGCGGTGATGTGTCCGTTTCTGTCGCGGAAGATTTTCTTCACTTTGCCCGCAACTTCGCCCGCTTCATTGACCAGCCCCATCGTGGGGTACACAATGGGGTGCACCATCGGGATGGCGTTCCACGTTTTGCGTGATTCGGTTTGATAGGTTGCAAAAAATTTCGTGTCCATAATTGCCTCGAAGGTTATTTGAAAAGTGGTGGTTCAAATTGACTGCAATTTTTTAAAATCGGCGAAAATCAGTTTCATCCGTGCCGTCTGCATTCCATTTGATTGTCTTTTGGAAAGCGTTGCACATTGGACGGCGGTCATCATACCACTGAACCCGCACAGCCGAAAATAATCAGCGGGCAATTTTTGTTCATCCGCCACGATTGCATACAATGGATTGTATTGAAATTTAGTATCTATATAGGGGTGTCATTGCGAAGCCCGTAGGGCTGAAGCAATCCCCACTATTCAACCCGGAGATTGCACCCTTCGGGCATTTCCAACTTCGCTTCGCTCGCAATGACATTTATCACCCTGATGGCGGTATAGATACGGAATTTATTCCATCTGGATTTGCCAATGCTCAATCAGCCGTCACGCGCGTGGTTGCCGGTAAAAATACTCAAACGGGAAATCATCCTCTTTTTCACGGCGATGATGTTTTTCACGCGCCTGCCCGTGCCGAAGCGCCTGCCTTTTTCGCAAACGTATCTCAATCGCGCGGCGCGATATTTCCCGCTGGTGGGCGTGCTGGTGGGCGGCATCGGCGCGGTGACGGTGTGGCTGGCGGGGCTGATTTTCCCCCCGTCGGTTGCCATTTTGTTGAGCATGGTGGCGACGGTTTTAGCGACGGGCGCATTCCATGAAGATGGTTTCGCCGATGCCTGCGACGGGTTCGGCGGGGGGTACACCAAAGCCCGCGTGCTGGAAATTATGAAAGATTCACGGTTGGGGACATTTGGCGCGTTGGGGTTGGGGGTGATGCTCGCGCTGAAGTTCACCGCGCTGATGCAACTGGACGCGGCGCAATTGCCGTGGGCGCTCGTCGCCGGGCACAGCCTCAGCCGCTTCGCCTCCGTGACGCTGATTTTTGCGCTGAAATACGTGCGCGACGATTTGACCGGCAAAGCCAAGCCGCTGGCGGTGAAACTTTCGGTGGCGGGGATGATGTTGGCGGCGTTGTTCGGCTTTGCGCCGGTGGCGACGCTCGGCGTTCCTGCCCTGTGGGCGCTCGCGCCGGTGGCGGCTGTCACCGCGCTGGCGGCGGCGTATTTCGTGCGGCGCATCGGCGGTTACACCGGTGATTGTCTCGGCGCGGTGCAGCAATTGGCGGAAGTGACGTTCTATTTGGCAATTGTGGCTTTCAATTCGGTGGTCGGATTGGGTTGACCGCGAGACGAAAGCTATTTTTATTTCAAGAGGTGAACTATTATGGGACAAACATTTGTTGAAAAAATTTTCGGTGCGCCGGTGGGCAGTATTGTTTTTAAAAAGCCGGATTTGGTGCTGTCGCACGATAATACCGTCAGCATTGCCAAAACCTTTGCTAAAATGGGCGGCGAGCGGGTTTTCGACCCCGTGCAACTCGTGAATATTCTCGACCACAACGCCCCGCCGACCACGGCGAAGCTGGCGAACGATTACGCCGCCATCCGCGAATTTGTGACCGTTCAGGGGGTGGAAAAATTCCACGACGCGGGCGAAGGCATCTGCCATCAATTGATGAGCGATTATGCCCGCCCCGGCATGATTATTGTGGGCAGCGACAGCCACACTTGCACCAGTGGCGCGTTCAACGCCTTTGCCGCCGGCATCGACCGCACTGAAACGGCGGGCATCTGGCAGCGCGGCGAAACGTGGTTCCGCGTGCCGGAGACCATCAAAATTACCCTGCGCGGCGCGTTGAAAAAGCCGGTGGCGGCAAAAGATGTGGCGCTGTGGATTATGGGGATGATTGGCTCGGCGGGGGCAAATTATATGGCAATCGAATATCACGGCGACGGCGTGGCAACCCTTTCGATGGCGGAACGGATGACACTGGCGAATTTGGCGTCGGAGATGGGGGCGAAAAACGCCGTCTTCCCGCCCGATTCAGTGCTGGCGGATTTCCTCGGCGGCGAAATTGAAAACGGTGTGTGGGCAGACCCCGATGCCCGGTATGCCCGCGAAATCGAACTGAACCTCGCTGAAATTTTCCCCGTGGTTGCCGCCCCGCATCACGTGGACAACATCAAAAGCATTGCCGATGTGGCAGGTATTCCCATCCAACAGGGGTTAATTGGCACATGCACCAACGGCAGGCTGGAAGATTTGAAGATTGCGGCGGACATTGTGCGCGGCAAAAAAGTTGCGCCCGGTTTTCGGCTGCTCATCGGTCCCGCATCGCGGAAAGTCTTTTTGCAGGCAATGCGCGACGGCTACATTGAAACGCTGGTGGAAGCGGGTGCGAACATCCTCGCCCCGTCGTGCGGTCCGTGTCTCGGTACGGGGCAGGGCATCCCCGCCGATGGTGAAAATGTGCTGTCCACCGCCAACCGCAATTTCAAGGGCAGAATGGGTAACAAAAACGCCAACCTGTATCTGGCATCCCCGGCGACGGTGGCGGCTTCGGCGTTGACGGGTGTCATCACCGACCCGCGCGCGGTGGCGGGCACGGAAGTTTATCCCTATCGGCAAAAACAGAGCGGGATGGTGGACATTCGGGCGGACGATGACCGCCGCATCAATGGCGTGTGGGCATATCAAGACGCGGACAACCTGAACACCGACCAGATGTTTGCCGGAAATTTGACCTACACGGTTGCCAGTTCCGACCCGGAGAAAATTGTGCCCCATCTCTTCGCCGGATTCGACGAAAGTTTTGCGGCGCGGGTGCAGCCGGGTGATGTGATGATATGCGGCGACAATTTCGGTTGCGGGTCATCCCGCGAACACCCCTCGGTGGGGTTGGCGCACGCGGGGGTGAAGGCGGTCATCGTCAAATCGGTGTCGCGCATCTTCTTCCGTTCCGCCATCAATCAGGGTTTGCCCATCATCGTGCTGCCGGAAGCGGTAGCGGCATATCGCCCCGGCGAACCCGTTTCGGTTGATTTGGCGGCGGGCATCGTGACGGTGGGGGGCAAAGAATTCCGTTTCGCCCCGCTGCCGCCCAAATTGATGGAGATTTTGGACGCACGCGGGCTGGTGAATTGGATAGTTGCGAGTGACAAATGACGAGTGGCGAAGCTCCAATCTCCAATAACCAATCCCACATCTCGCGAAGTCAGCTCGCGCTTCGAGTGCTGGCGGTGCTGTTTTCCATCGGCATTACCGTTGCCATCATCGCCGCCCGCGATTCCATCGGGAAATATGCGGCATACGGTTATCCCGGCGTGTTCATCATCAGCCTGCTGGGGAACGCAACGCTCATTTTGCCCGCGCCGAGTTGGGCGATTGTCTTTGCGGTGGGGGGCGCGCTCAATCCGTATTGGGTCGGAATCTTTGCCGGTATCGGTTCCGCCATCGGGGAGATGACCGGCTATCTGGCAGGCTTCGCCGGGCGCGCAATAGTGGAGAATCGAGCGCGGTATCACCGTTTGGAAACGTTGATGAATCGTTACGGCGCGTGGCTCATCTTCGCGCTGGCTGCCATCCCGAATCCCCTTTTCGACGTGGGGGGGATTTTGGCGGGCACACTCAAAATGCCGTGGTGGAAGTTTCTCGGCGCGGCGGTGGCGGGGAAAACCGTGCGCTTCATCCTGCTGGCAATGTTCGGGGCGTCGGTGTTCGGGGGTTGACATTCCCGCTCAATTTGATATACTATTCACGAAATGAAACGACTCCGAGCAGGAGGAGTACACGGCACTGAGTTGCCAGAGAGGCAGGGTCATCGGCTGGAAACCCCGCCACAACCACAACCGTGGAAGGTCGCCTGTGAGTTGATTGCCTGAAACCGAGTAGGGCAGTCCGGTTCAGCTCGTTATCGCTGATTGAGAGCAGTTAATTGGATATTGGTTATTAGAGATTGGTTCTCCAATCTCCATTTACCAATTGCCAATCACTGAATCAAGGTGGTACCGCGAATTTTCCCCTTTCGTCCTTGTGATGGAAGGGGTTTTATTTTTAGCTGAAAGCTGTCAGCTATCAGTACAGGAGAAATCTCATGACCGCAGAATTACCCTTCAATCCCGAAAAAGAGATGGCGAAAGCCTACGACCCGAAAGCATTTGAAACGCCCATCTACGAATGGTGGGCGTCGCACGGATATTTCAAGCCGGAAGTCGCCCCCGCCGACGCGAAACCGTTCGTCATTGCCATCCCCCCGCCCAACGTCACCGGCGAGTTGCACCTGGGACACGCGATGTTCGTTGCGCTGGAAGACCTGATGACCCGCTACCACCGTATGAAAGGCGAAGCCGCCCTGTGGATTCCCGGCACCGACCACGCGGGCATCGCCACCCAGTTGCAGGTGGAAAAGATGCTCCGCCGCGAAGGGACGAGCCGCGAAGAAATCGGGCGCGAAGAGTTT
>JAJRSQ010000205.1 GCA_024278725.1 Chloroflexota bacterium | reverse complement strand
TATAGCCCACCGAAACCATAATCGCCGGACCGGTGACCGCCAACCAGTGCCGCCACCACGGTTTATTGCGGCTCGGCATCGGCACTGATTCGTGGACTTCTGCCAGAGATTTGTATTTCTGTGGCTTTTCTAAATTTTTCATGCGTGAAATTACTCCATCTGTGATGGTGAGAGTTTATAGAGTTGAATCATATTTTTAGGGTAAGCTAAGAATTATTGTAACGGTGTCTGATTTGTTTGTCAAAACCGGGCACTGACATCAAAAAAGGAGCATCGAATGCCGACATTAATTGAGAAAATCATCGCCAACCATAGCGACCAAAAAACCGTCAAACCCGGTGATATTGTGGATATTTCCATCGACGTGCGGGTGGCGCGCGATTTTGGGGGTCCCAACGTGGTGAAAAATTTGCAGGAACATGGCTTGCCGATTGACGACCCCGCCAAAACTTTCTTCACCTTCGACACCAACCCCACCGGCTCCGACCAAAAATACGCCGCCAATCAGCATTTGTGCCGCGTTTTCGCCCGCGAGCGGGGCATCAAAGTGTACGACATCAACGCCGGTATCGGCACGCACACCATCATTGATGCGGGCTTGGTGGTTCCGGGCGCGACTGCCGTCTCCACCGATTCCCACGCCAACATACTGGGCGCAATCGGCGCATTCGGGCAGGGGATGGGCGACCGGGACATCGCGGCGGTCTTCGCCTTCGGCACGGCGTGGTTCACTGTACCCCCCTCGGTGAAAATTACCCTCACCGGCGCGCGCCCCGCCAATATTTCGGCGAAGGATATTGTGCTGAACCTGCTCAACCACTTCGGCGCAAATCGTCTGCTCGGTTGTGCGGTGGAATTGTATGGCGACGCCGTGGACGCGCTGACGCTGGATGAACGCATCACCATCGCTTCAATGGGGACGGAAATGGGCGCGATTGCGCTGCTCTTCACCCCTTCGCCGGCGGTGATGGCATATTGCGAAGCCCGCGCCGGACGCAAACTGGAACCCATCGCCGCCGATGCCGATGCCGAATACGCGCAGGAATTCACGCTGGACATCAGCCGATTCGTGCCGATGGTCTCTCGCCCCGGTCATCCCGATGATGCCGTGCCCCTGACAGACATCGACCGCATCAAAATCGATTCTGCGTTTGTGGGGAGTTGCACCAATGGGCGCATCGAAGATTTGCGCGAAGTGGCGCGTGTCCTCAAAGGGCGAAAAGTCGCACCCGGCGTGGTGCTGAAAATCGTCCCCACCACCGATGCCGTGTGGCGGCAGTGCATGGCTGAGGGGCTGTTCGATATTTTCAAAGAAGCGGGCGCGCTGATTGGCAACGCCGGCTGCGCCGGATGCGCCGCCGGGCAAATCGGGCAGAATGGACCCGGTGAAATCACCATCAGCAGCGGAAATCGGAACTTTGCGGGCAAGCAGGGCAAGGGTGAAGTTTATCTCGCCAGCCCCGCGCAGGTGGCAGCCTCGGCGGTGGCGGGGTATATCACCACCCCCGACGCGATTCCATCCGAACCCGCGATTTTTGCGCCGAAAGTGGAAACGGTGAAAAAGCCGGCATCCATATCCGCCGAAACCGAATCGGCAGGCGAAAAACCGACGGTGCTGGAAGGGAAAATCTGGCTGGTTGAGGCGGATAATATTGACACCGACATGATTTTCCACAACCGCTATCTTGCCATCACCGATATTAACCGGATGGGGCAATACACCTTCGACAACCTGCGCGGCTGGGAAGATTTTGCTAAAAAAGCCGAAAAGGGGGACATTATCATCACCGGCAAGAATTTCGGCGCGGGCAGTTCGCGCCAGCAAGCGGTGGATTGTTTCAAATCGCTGGGCGTGCAAGCCATTTTGGCGGAATCCTTCGGCGCGATTTACGAGCGGAATGCCATCAATGCCGCGTTCCCCGTGCTCACATTTGACAACATCACCCCATTGGGTTTAAAACAACGTGACCGCGTGCGGGTGGATTTGGAAAACGGAACCCTGACCAATCTGGAAAATGGGAAAACAATATCGGTGCGGAAATTTTCATCCGTGCAGATGGCAATTTACCGGCGCGGCGGATTGCTGGGGTAAAGCGATTAGTCCGGAAATTTATTCCCGGAAAAACTGGAGGATGATGATTGAATGTCGGAACAAAATATCCCCCCCGTCAGCCGCGCGCTGACTGAACTGGGTGTGCCGCACCGAGTCTTTCGGCACGCGGGCAAAATCACATCGGTGGAACAGGCGGCGGCGGAACGAGGGCAATCTCCCCGGCAAGTGGTGCGGAGCATTGTGTTCCGCATCGGCAAGGGCGAATATGTGATGGCGCTGATTGCCGGGACGGGGCAGATTTCGTGGCAGTTGCTGCGCAAATATCTGGGGCAATCGCGGTTGACGATGGCAAAACCGGATGAAGTGCTGGCGGTGACGGGCTACGTGCGCGGTACGGTCAGCCCCTTCGGGTTGAAAACGCCCCTGCGCATTTTGGTGGATGAAAGTGTGCTGGCGCAGGATGAAGTTTCGCTCGGTTCGGGGGAACGGAATGTCGGCATTATTATGCGCCGCGCCGATTTGATGAACGCGCTCGGCAAGGTGGAAATTGTGCGTTTGGCGGCGGAAGTATGACCGAAAGTACCCGACCCGCCATCCCCGCGACCTTCGGTTCGGCGGAATGGGTGGGCGAGGGCAACCCTGTTTTCCACATCACCGGATTGACCCATTACGCCCGCATCCCCGCCGAGGCGAGCGGTGCGCGCCGCGTGCCGCTGGTGATTCTGGCGCACGGATGGGGCGGCAATGAAGCCTCAATGTGGATTTTTGCGCGGCTCGTGCCCGCCGGGGTCGCTGTGGTCACCCCGCGCGCGCCGTTGACGCTTCCCGCCGGCGACGGCTATTTCTGGTGCAAATATTTCCCGGACGACCAACGGGTGGACGCGCCCTCGATGGTTGCCGCCGTGAAAACATTGCGGCATTTTGTGCGCACCATGCCGGATGTTTACCCCATCGACCCGGAGAAGATTGTGCTGGCGGGGTTCAGTCAGGGCGCGATGACGGGGAATGTCCTCGCGCTCACCGAGCCGGAACCGGTGCGCGGGGTGGCGTCGCTGGCGGGCGCAGTGCCGCCATTGCCGCCGGAACTTTTCCCCGCGCCGTCGCTGAACGGGCTGCCGGTGTTCATCGCGCATGGCACGGAAGACCGGCTGGTTCCGGTGTCGGCGGCGCGCGAAGCGCACGATTTGTTCGCTCGCCTCGGGGCGGATGTGACCTACGGCGAGTATCCGGTGGGGCATAAAATGAATTCCTCGGCGATGAACGCCCTGCGAGCGTGGTTCGCGCAGGTGTTGTCGGCGTAAAGGTGTCGTTATCGAACAACCATTAATAACACGCGCAAGAGAGTTTCTGCATCCGTTCATTTTACCCTTAATCGGATGGAGTTATGGGGTTGCACTGGCGCAATCGTGGCAAATGCCACTGCACAATTGGGGGCTGCTGGCATCCACCAGTGGTATTTACGCCGCCTATGCTTGGGACAGGTTGCTGGATGACCGCCGCGCACAGGGGCGAATATCGGCGGTGCGGGTTGTCCATTTGGTGATGGGCGCGGGACTTTTGATGTTGGCGGTGCTGGCGCATCTCCCCCTGTGGTTGCCGGTGGCGGTGCTGGCGGGGTTCGGGCTTTTTTACATTCCCCTGAAACGGTTCATCCCCAAAAATTTGCTCACCGCGGCGGCGTGGACGTTGACGCTGGTGGTACTTCCTTTTGATGCGCTGCCGGTGGGCGCGGCGGCGCAATGGGGGGCGGCGGCGGTTTTTCTGACAATTTACGCGGCGGCGACGCTGTGCGATGTGCCCGATGTGGCGGAAGATGTGCGCGCCGGTGTGCGCGGGCTGACGACGCTGCTGGGCGGCGTGACGGCATCGCGCGTGGCGGGCGGTATCGCGCTGGTGGCGGCGGTGCTGGCGGGTGCGTCGGGGGTGTGGGCGGCGGCGATTCCCGCGCTGGCGTGCGCTGCGCTCGGCTTCGGCGCGGCGGGGTGGCTGGAACGCTCACCGGCGGGGCAGTTTTGGGTGGACGCGCTGCTGGTCATGCCGGGATTGCTGGTGCTGTTGCGAATAGCTTAGAATCCGTCCGGAAAATAATGGTACATTTCAATCACGAATGACACGAATGGGCGTTGACATTTACCCAATTTCATTGAAAAATATAGGCTCTCAAAATAGCTGCCCCACCCAATCGAATGCGCCGAGCAGTTTGGCGGCGGAGACGATAATCACGGCGATGAGCAGCCAGCGCACAAATTCCGCGCCCCGTTCCACCGCCATTCTGGAGGCGACCCAGCCGCCACTGGCATTTCCAACTGCCAGCAACAGCCCGACTCCCCAATTCACTTGATGATTGGCGATGAACACGCCCAGCGCGAATACGGTGAACGCCAGCACAATCAGCACTTTGACGGCGTTGGCGCGCACCAAATTATAGCCCGCGCCGAGCACCAGTCCCGCCAGCAGGAAAATGCCCACGCCGGCTTGAATGAAGCCGCCGTAAATGCCAATGCCAAAGAAGATGATGACCTGCTGCCATGAAATTCGCTTGCCGAGAATGTCGCTTTTGCCGTGCAGCCAACGTTTCGGGTTGACCAAAATAACCACCAGCATCACCACCATCAGCAGCCCGATGGTGCGGCGCATCATTTCTTCGTTCAAGTTGACGGCAATCTGCGCCCCAATGACCGAGCCGACGATGGCGGGCAGGGCGAGTTGCGCGCCGCCGCGCCAATCAAGCACTTTTTGGCGGCGGAAACTGTCGGTGGTGACGATGTTCTGAATCAAAATCGCCACTCGATTGGTGCCGTTGGCGACGGTCGGCGGCAAACCCAGAAAAATCAGCACCGGCAGCGTGATGAGTGAGCCGCTTCCGGCAAGTGTGTTGATGAACCCAGCCGCAAATCCGGCGGCAATAACAGCGATGTACAGATACCAAGCCACGACATTCTCCTATAGTTACTTTGACGGTATGTTCAATATTTTTACCCGGAAATAAATTTCGGCTCTTTGGGAATTCAGGGGGTCTGTTATTGCGAGCGAAGCGAAGTTGAAAATGCCCGAAGGGTGCAATCTCCGCTGACGTTCACAGAGATTGCTTACCCCGTTGGGGCACAGGTCGGCGCAAAAAACGCGCCTCGCAATGACATTGTATAAATTCCCCCCGGATTCTGATTGAGTAGAAAATCATAATCGCATCGTATTTCGTGTTGCGTGGAGACAACGCTGCAACTTGAAACATAAAAACCCGAAACTCGAAACACTTTTAAAGGAGACACATTAATGGATATCCAAATGATCGCACTCGGAATGGTCGAAACCAAAGGGCTGGTGGGCGCAATTGAAGCCGCCGACGCGATGGTCAAAGCCGCCAACGTCAAACTCATC
>JAJRSQ010000204.1 GCA_024278725.1 Chloroflexota bacterium | reverse complement strand
CGCACGGGCGGCGGCGGTCGAGTTGGGGGTGATTTCCGGCGGCATCACCACGGGCACGGTTTGCGTGGGCTGCGCCGACCCGATGGAACATGCCAGCACGGAGACAACCGCAATCAACAACCAAACCACACTCTTTTTTTTGGAACGTGAACGCATATTTTTACCACCTTTTTATCGGTAACCGAGAAAATTATACCATCAAAACAGGATTATGACGAACAAAACACCATCCGAACCAAAAACCCAACCCACCACCGAAACCATGTCCATCCCGGAAATGGCAGCGCTGATTGAAGCGCTCCTCTTCGTGGCAGACCACCCCGTCACGCTGAACGAACTGGCGACCACCCTCGACACAACCACCAACACCATTGAAAAAGCGCTCGCCGCGCTGAACGAAAGTTATGAACAACGTTTCCTGCGCCTGCAACGGCTGGGGAAACGGGTGCAACTGGCAACCTCCCCCCGCGCCACCCCCGCAATCGAACGGTTTTTGGGGCTGTCCATCTCCAGCAAACTGTCGCCCGCCGCGCTCGAAGTGCTGGGTATCATCGCCTACAAACAGCCGATAACCCGCCCGGAGATTGAATCAATCCGCGGGGTGAGCAGCGATGGCGTGTTGCGCAATCTTCTGAGCAAAGGGTTGATTGAGGTGGTGGGACAACTGGACACCGCCGGACGCCCCCGGCAGTACGGCACAACCTTCGAATTCTTAAAATATTTCGGACTGGCATCGCTGGATGAGATGCCGCCGCTGGATATGGATGACCCTGAAACGCCCGCAGAAAACAACGACGAACCCGCTTCGACATAACCGGACAACATATCTTGCCCATTCATCTTTGCGCTGGCATAATACGGTAACTAAATTTTGGTGGACGGTTCTTTTTGGCTCAAAAACAAACATTAATGCGGTTACAAAAATATTTGGCTCATGCAGGCGTCGCGTCCCGGCGCGCCGCGGAAAAATTGATTACCGACGGGCGCGTGTCCGTCAATAATCAGATGGTCACGGAATTGGGGACAAAAGTTGACCCCCGGCGCGACAAAGTTTTCGTGGACGGCGAACGGGTGAAACTGCCGCACAAACATGTGTACATCCTTTTGAACAAGCCCCGTTACGTGCTTTCCACCACCCAAGACGGGTGGGGCGACCGCAAAACGGTGCTGGATTTGGTAGATGTCCCGGAGCGCGTCTTCCCGGTCGGGCGGCTTGATTTTGAAAGCGAAGGGTTGATGCTGCTGACCAACGACGGCGAAATCGCGCAACGGCTCACCCATCCGTCATTTGAACATGAGCGGGAATATGAAGTGCTGGTGAACGGCACACCCACAAAAGACGTGTTGCGTCGCTGGCGGCGGGGCGGTTTTGAGGTGGACGGCAAGCCCGTCGCCCCGATGGAAGTCTCGCCCCTGCGCTCCGATGCGCCCGGATGGCTGCGCATCGTCCTCAAAGAAGGACGCAAACGGCACATCCGGGAAGTTGCCCAGCAACTGAAGTACCCGGTCATCACCCTGGTGCGCGTGCGCTTCGGTCCCCTGAAACTGGGCAATCTGAAGCCGGGCGCGTGGCGTCACCTCTCCCCCAGAGAGGTGGACATGCTGAAGCAGAGTATCCGCAAAAAACCCGCCCGTTCCAAAAAGCCGTCTCCGCCGCGAAAAAAATAGAGGACACCTGTGAAAGAATCATTCATCATCGCGCTCGATGGTTCTGCCGCCTCCGGCAAAAGCACATTGGGTTGCGCGTTGGCTAAAAAATTAAACTGTTTGTATCTCGATACCGGCGTGATGTACCGCGCCGTCACTTGGGCGGCACTGCACCACCACATTGACCCCACCGACGAAGCGGCGGTTTCCGCGCTGGCGGAAACCATACGCCTTGAAATTCTGCCGCCGAACGAAAATGACGGCAGACAAGCCACCATTCTGGTGGACGGCACGGACATCACATGGGAAATTCGCACCCCGGAAATTGACGCCCACGTGTCGCTGGTTTCGTCGTATCCGGGGGTGCGCGCCGTCCTCACCCGCCAGCAGCGGGACATCGCCCGGCGCGGGTCGGTGGTGATGGTCGGGCGGGACATCGGCACAGTGGTGTTGCCGGACGCCGATTTGAAGCTGTTCATCGAAGCCTCGGTGGAAGTGCGGGCGCGCCGGCGGTACGAAGAACGCATCGCGCGGGGAGAACCCGCCGATTACGATGCGATTCTCGCCGCGATGGTGCGCCGCGACAAACTCGACCGCGAGAAACCCATTTCGCCGATGGTTCCCGCAGACGACGCCATCATCATTAATACCGATAATCTTTCGCCGGAAGCCGTGATGTCGCGCGCATTGGCACTGCTGGAAGAAGCACTATCAGCAAAAAAAGAACGCGCCTAAAAAGGAAGTCCCGATGGGCATGGTCACACCATCCACACTCGCAAACCTGCATTTTTTCGAGAATGTTTCGGCGGAATCGCTGGAGAAAATCGCGTCGGTTTCCAAAGAGCTGTTTTTCAAAAAACAGCAGATTATTTTGCTGGAGAGCGAAGCGGACACGCCCGTGTTTTTTGTGCTGCATGGGAGCGTCCGCATCTTCCGCACCTCTCCGGAGGGGCGGGAAATCACCATTGCCACCATCCGCACCGGCGAGCCGTTCAATATCCCCTCGGCTTTCACCCCGCACCCAAGTTCCCCCGCCAGCGCCGCCGCCATCACCAATGCCACCGTGCTGACCATCTCCCAGGCGGATTTTCGGCGGGTGGTGAGTGAAACGCCCGAATTGGCGCTCACCGTGCTGTGCGACTTATCGCAAAAATTGCAAAAGATGGTCGCTCTGACCTACGATTTGGGCTTGCGGAGCGTGCGCGGCAGGCTAGCGAACTTTCTACTGGAAAACGCCAACACCGACGGCACGCTCGCGGAACGTTGGACGCAACAACAGATTGCGGCGCACATCGGCACCGCCCGCGAGGTGGTCAGCCGCACGTTGCGTCAGTTCGCCAATGCGGACATCATCGCCATTAAGCGCCAGCGCATCACCATTTTGGATGCCGCCGCGCTGAAAAACCAAATCACCCACTGAATCCACCCCCTAATTCAAAATTTCCGTAAACGTTGCGTAAAACATGTGACATGCGTCACGGAAATATCCGTCCCTTTGTGATATATTTCCTTCTGCCAAATGTAGTCTTGCCGCCTCAAAAAACTGCCACATATGCGAGCGATCCATGAAAAGAAAATCCGGAATTTTGTTATTAATTGGTGGGCTGGCGCTTGCCCTGTCCATTGGATTCACCGGCTGGCTGGTCACTGAATCCGTCATTGAAGTCACTTCCGGCGCAGACTTTTGCCAAATATGTCACCCTATGGAACCGATGGTGAAGAGCTATTTTGAATCGGCGCATGGGGGGAACAATGATTTGGGCATTGTTGCCACCTGCACCGATTGCCACGTATCCCATGACACACCCCTGGCACACATCGCGGGGAAAGCAGAGTCCGGCATCCATGATTTTTGGGTGATGTACACTCAGGACACCGATGCCATTGACTGGCTGGCGAAACGCCAACGCCGCGAAGAATTCGTTTTCGACTCCGGTTGTTTGACCTGCCACAACAACCTTGAACGCGCCACCCGTCAAAACAACAAAGCTTTT
>JAJRSQ010000203.1 GCA_024278725.1 Chloroflexota bacterium | reverse complement strand
GCGGGCTTCCAGTTTGAAGAAACGCTGGACTGGATTCCGGCGCTGGGCATCAAATACCACATCGGCATTGATGGCATCAGCCTTTTCATCGTTCTGTTGACCACCCTTCTGTCGGTGATTGCCGTACTCAGCTCATG
This sequence comes from Chloroflexota bacterium, assembly GCA_024278725.1. GTDB lineage: Bacteria > Chloroflexota > Anaerolineae > 4572-78 > 4572-78 > JANTHQ01. Next base: position 6,043 of record JAJRSQ010000203.1, on the reverse strand, counting down.
GACGGCAATTAAAAAGCAGATAAAAGCCTATATGGTGATGATGCTGCTGATGGAAACGGCGATGATTGGCGTTTTTGTCTCGCTCGATTTATTCCTCTTTTACGCATTTTGGGAAGCCAGTCTCATCCCCATGGCGTTGCTCATCGGTATTTGGGGGGGCGATAAAAAGATATATGCCGCCGTGAAGTTCATGCTGTACACCTTCATCGGCAGCACGTTGATGCTGGTTGCCAGCATTGTGGTCTATCTCAACGCCGGAACCAGCGATTTGCCGACCATCCTCGCCTCGCCCGGTCTGCCCGAAAATATGCAAATCTGGCTCTTCTTCGCCTTTGCACTGGCATTTGCCATCAAAGTGCCGCTCTTCCCGTTGCACACATGGTTGCCCGCCGCGCACGTGCAAGCGCCCACCGCCGGGTCAATCTTGCTGGCGGGGGTTTTGCTCAAAATGGGGACGTATGGCTATCTTCGCTTTGCCAATCCCCTTTTCCCCGCCGGGATGACATTCTGGGGACCGTTGCTCTCGGTATTGGCAATTGTGGGCATTTTATATGCCGCACTGGTCGCACTGGTACAGGAAGATGTGAAAAGCTTGGTGGCGTATTCCTCTGTGGCGCATATGGGCTTCATCATGCTCGGTATTTTTAGCGGAGGATTGCAGGGAACCAGTGGTGCAGTGTTGCAAATGGTGAACCACGGTTTGAGCACCGGCGCGTTGTTCATGCTGATTGGGGTGCTGTACGAGCGTCGCCACACCCGGATGATGAAAGATTATGGCGGCATTTTTGTCAAAGTGCCGGTCTTCGGCGCGTTTTTCCTGATTGCCGTCTTCTCCAGTGTGGGGTTGCCGGGGTTGAACGGCTTTGTGGGCGAGTTCACCATCCTGTTGGGCACATTCGCTCAAAACCGGATGTTTGCCGCATTTGCCACCTTCGGCATTATTTTGGCGGCATGGTATTTGCTCACCGCCGTGCGCCGGGTGATGTTTGGTCCTTTCAATGAACAAAACAGTGACCTCACCGACATGAACGGACGGGAAATTGTCGCGGCGTTGGTGTTGACCGTATTTTTCTTCGTGCTGGGGTTCTTCCCCAATCTTGTGTTTGACAAAGTGAATCCGACGACCGAAGCGCTGGTGAGCGGTATCGCCGCGCCCACCACCTTGGTTGTGGATAAATAATGATTGTCGGAATCAAAAAATCTTTGATGGAACAGACCTATGACTGCTATTGAAATTCCCGCGTTGAATTTTGCCGCATTATTGCCGTTGTTTATTGTCGTTGGCACCGGATTACTGGTGGTCGTGCTCGATTTATTCATCGCCGACAAAAAATCATTGGGTTGGTTGAGCCTGTTTGGGGTGATATTGGCGGCAATCGTCGGCAACATGCAACAAGGCGGCGCCGGTTTCGACCCCGCTTTTCAAAATGTTTCGCTGTTGGATGGATATGCCAACTTCTTCAATATCATTTTTCTCAGCACCGCCGCGCTATCCATTTTGGTGGCGCTGGGCTATCTGGGGCGCGTCGGGTTGCATCGCGGCGAATATTACGCCCTGCTTTTGTTCGCCACTTCCGGAATGATGGCGATGGGTATGGCAACCGATTTGATGGTAGTGTTCATCGGGCTGGAAACGATGTCCATCGCGCTGTATGTTATGTCGGCGTTGAACCGCCACAGTCGTCCATCGGGTGAAGCGGGCATCAAATATTTTCTGATGGGGTCGTTTGCCTCAGCATTTTTGTTGTACGGGATGGCGCTCACCTATGGCGCAACCGGCAGCACCAACTTCAGCGACATCGGTTCGGTATTGACGGCGGGGACAGTTGCTCCCATGGCGATGCTCGGTTTGGGGTTGCTGTTGGTCGGCTTCGCATTTAAAGTGGCGGCTGTGCCCTTCCAGTGGTGGACACCCGACGTGTATCATGGCGCGCCAACCGCCGTGACCACCTTCATGTCGGTCGGGGCGAAAGCCGCGGGTTTTGCCACATTGATGCGCCTGCTGATGGTGTCGTTCCCGGCATTTGCCGTGGACTGGCAATTGGCGATTGCGGTGCTGGCGGTACTGACTATGACCTTGGGCAACGTGGCGGCATTGGCGCAAAAAGATGTCAAGCGGATGCTGGCGTATTCCAGCATTGCCCATGCCGGATACATTCTGGTAGGGGTTGCTGCGGCAACGACGGAAGGCATCAAGTCGGTACTCTTTTATCTGCTGATTTATGCGTTCATGAACATCGGCGCGTTTGCCGTTGTGGGTGTTCTGGAGCAGAAGGAAGCCATCGGCACGAAATTGACCGAGTATGCCGGACTTGCCCGCAAGAACCCGTGGCTGGCGATGGTGATGGCGCTGTTCCTGTTTTCGCTCACCGGGTTTCCGCCACTGGCAGGATTTTGGGGCAAACTGTACATTTTCCGCGCCGCCGTCAACGCCGATTTGACGTGGCTGGCGGTTGTGGCGGTCATCAACAGCGGGGTTGCCGCCTTCTACTACTTGAGCGTGATTGTGCAAATGTACATGAAGCCCGCCGCCGATGACGCGCCCGAAATTCTCCCCAGCACCCCGGCGACGCGCATCGCGCTGGCAGTGGCGGGGCTGGCGGTGGTACTCATCGGAATTTTGCCCGCCTCGCTGGTTGATATGGTCGCCAAAGGGGTATTCGGATAATCCGCAACAGAGACGACGAGGGTGGGAGAAATCCCACCCTCTTTATTTTTAAACTTTAAATTTGACTTAGAACGAGTGTTCGTGGTAGAATGTATGTGCTAGCGTTGTATGGATGCGAACACACGATTGAAAAGGAGTTGTCATGAGCTTATCAGACCGCCAGTCGCGAATTTTAGAATTTATAAAAATGTTTACCGAGCGTTCAGGATATCCCCCAACCATTCGGGAGATTGGTGAAGCCGTCGGTATTTCATCCACCTCCGTTGTGAATTACAATTTGAACGTGTTGCAACGGGAAGGGTTGATTTTCCGGGATAAAACTGTCTCCAGAGGTATTCGAGTGGCAAACAGTCAATCTTCCCGAACAACGCTGCACACCGTGACTGTGCCGCTGTTGGGGCACATCGCCGCCGGGCAACCCATTGACAGCCCGGACAGCGCGTATACCCCCGAAGATACCATCGAAGTGCCGCGTGATTTGGTTCCCGACGGCGATGTATTTGCCCTGAAGGTGAAGGGGACATCAATGATTGACGCGCTGATTAATGACGGCGATACCGTGATTATGAAGCCTGCCGTGTCGGCGAACAATGGCGAAATGGTGGCGGTCTGGCTCAACGACAGAGATGAAACGACGCTGAAACGTTTTTACAACGAAGGGGATCGCATTCGGTTGCAGCCGGAGAACTCCACGATGGAACCTATTTATGTGGATCCGGCAGTTGTGCGCATTCAGGGAAAAGTTGTGGCGGTGGTGCGCACCATCCAATAAAAAACCGTTTTTCCGCGTAGCGCAAAAAAGGGTGAGTTGTCACCCCTTTTTGTTTTTAAACAAAAGATATTCGGAACACACAAAAAATTAATTTGACTTCTATCGGATGCAATCCTATACTTTCCGATTATTCAAACATATTTGATATTCCCGGTTGGAGACCTCCTTATGAAAATTGCAGTCATCGCAGATATTCATGCCAATTTAGTCGCCCTTCATGCAGTGATGGCAGATATGGAGGCGTGGCAACCGGATAAAATTGTGGTTGCGGGAGACATCGTGAACCGGGGTCCACGCCCCGCAGAGTGTTTTCAGACCGTGCAGGAGAAAGTAACCGGCGATCATCGCTGGCTGGCATTGGGAGGAAACCACGAGGATTATGTGATTGCACTGGCGGAAGAATTGCTCGATACCCGCCATCCAATTCCGACAACGCGATATGTGGCATTCCGACCGGTATATTGGACCAGTGAGAAGCTGCTGAACGATATTTCGGCATTGGCGGCGTTGCCGTTTCAGCAGTCAATTGATGCCCCGGACGGCTCGGAAGTCCGGGTGGTGCACGCTTCAATGCGCGGCAATCGCGACGGCATCTATCCCACCACCTCCGACCGCACCTTGGCGACGCAAATTGCCCCCGCCCCCCCGTTATTTTGCGTCGGGCACACCCATCGCCCGCTGATTCGCACCATAGATGGCACGCTTGTTGCGAATGTCGGCTCGGTGGGGTTGCCGTTTGATGGCGATACCCGCGCAAGTTACGGGCGGTTTCAATGGCGGGGCGACCACTGGGAAGCGGAGATTCGACGGGTGGCGTATGATTTGCAGCAGGCTGAGCGGGATTTCATCCAAACGGGCTTCTCGGATGAAGGCGGACCTTTGACCCAAGTGATGCTCAGCGAGTTGCGCAGTGCGCGTTCACTGTTGTACGTGTGGTCGAAACATTATGAATCGCTGGTGATGGCGGGAAAGATGACGGTGGAACAAGCGGTGGATGACTATCTGATTTCGCTGGCGTAGCTCAAAACTCGGTTTGACAATAGAACAAGTGTTTTGTATAATAAGAGCCAGAACGAGTGTTCTGGTTTTTTGTTTTCATTGAATACGTGAGACCATGCAACGGGAAAAGTCACCGGAAAGTTTTAGCAGTGCAGCGATGAAACAAATCCTCAATTTTCAAGCGGATCAAATTGAGATGGTATTGCAGACGCATCGAGCGCCGGGGAAGGTGACGGGCGGCACGGTGACGCCGCGCTGGGTGCGCTACGAAGTGACCCCTGCTCTGGGGAGCAAAATCTCCACCATCACCAAACTCTCCGAAGAACTGGCGCTGCGGCTGGGCGCGGGGGCAGTGCGGGTGAGCCGGCGCGGTCCGGCTGTCCACATCGAAGTTCCCCGCGCCGACGCCCGTCCCGTGCGCCTGCTCGCCCTGCTGCGCCAATTGCCCGACATTCCCAAACAATCGGCGGTGCTGGGGCTGGATGACGGCGGCACGCCGCTGCTGCTGCGTCTCCCCTCGCCGGAAGTGGCGCACGTGCTGGTGGCGGGCACGACCGGCTCGGGCAAAACCGCGCTGGCGCAGAGTATGGCGCTCAGCCTGGCAATGCACAACCGGCTGGGCGATGTGCAACTGGTACTGATTGACCCCAAAGGGGGCGGCTTCAGCCCGCTGGGAGCGCTGCCGCACCTGCTGCGCCCCGTGGTCAGCGATGTGCATCAAGCCATCTTTCTGCTGGGCGATTTGGTGGATGAAATGGTGCGCCGCGACCGGGACGGCATCAGCGAGCCGCGGGTGGTGGTCTTCATTGATGAGGTGGCGGATTTGATGGAGCAGGGGGGCAACGCCATGAGCCGCCTGCTGACCCGGCTGACCCAACGGGGGCGGAGCGCGGGCATTCACATTGTCGCCTGCACCCAGAAACCGCTGGCGGCATCCATCGGCAGTTTGACCAAAAGCAATTTTCCGGTGCGGTTGGTGGGGAGTGTCGCCAGCCCGGATGACGCGAAAGTGGCGGCGGGGATTGCCGGCACGGGGGCGGAGAAGTTGATGGGGCGGGGCGATTTTCTGCTGGTGGCGAAGGGGCGGGTGCGGCGATTCCAAGCCGCGTACATCAGCCCGTTGGACGTGCGGCAGGTGGTGGCGCGTATGCAGGGGGTCGAACGGCATACGCGGCGCTGGCTGGCGGATGAAAGCCCGGTCGCGCTGGCAGCCACCGGCACGGCGGGGGGACGAAAGAAAGTCCATCCCCTCAAACGGCTGTTCGGCACACAACTGAAGTTGATTAAATGAGGTGACAAATGAAACGAGGAATCTTTATCTTTCTAGGGCTGTTTGCCGTGGGCGCGGGTATCACCATCGCCCTGCGGATGAGCGCCGACGCGATGGCGGTCATCATCGGCGTGGTTTTCGGGCTGGTGGCAACCATCCCCACCACCGTCATCCTGCTGGTGACCCTGCGGCGCAACGAAGTGCAACAGACCCGTTACCAGCAGCAGGTGGGGCAATATCCGCCGGTGATTGTGGTCAACTCCGGGCAAGCGGGGGGCGGGGCGAGCATGCCCATGCTCAGCGCCCCGGGGACGGGCGAACGCAACTTCAAAAT
>JAJRSQ010000202.1 GCA_024278725.1 Chloroflexota bacterium | reverse complement strand
GGGGGGCGCTGCCCAGCCGAATTGGGTCACTTCGGTGTTCCATGTGGTTTCCAAATTTGAAAGGTAATCGTTGATGGTCAGTCCGCCGCCGATGGTGCCGTATTCGGCGTAAAAGTGGGTGGAAGAGATGACATTGGGCAGACTCGCGGTGGATGAACTGCATGTGGCGGCGAGCAGCGATTGGATTTTTCGGATTTCGGTGGTGGCTTGAATGGCGGGGATGTCCCGATAGCGGCGCAGTTGCCGCAGTACCGGCGTGCCGTCGGTGGGACGGTTGCCGCGAAATTCGGCGGGCAGGTTGGCGGCATCAAAGAGCGAGGTTGCCAGCAGCAGGTCGGCGGTGATGCGGTCAATTTCGCCGCGCTGAAACGCCGCTTCGATGAGTTCGGGGGTGGTGCGTCCGGTTTCGGCGGGGAGAGGGGTGTCGGGCGGTGGCGGGGATTTCGCCAGCGCGGGCAATGCCAGCAGACTCAACAGGAAAAAGAGAAATATCGGGGGAAATAATTTTTTCATTGGCATACTCGCTGACATCGGAAAATTGGTAGTGGTTCAATTGTCGGTGATGGCGACTGTCATTGCGAGGGCGTAGCCCGACCTGTGTCCCGGCGGGGTAAGCAATCTCCGCGCCCCACCGGTGTGGATTGCTTCGCCTTCGGCTCGCAATGACATCTCGCTTGCTTCAGTGCAATTATCGGAAAAATTTATGGCGATGGGGTGGGCGTGACAGTCGACGCTTCCGGCGTGGGCGTCGGTTGCGGCGGGGGCGACCCTTCAATCAGCACGAAACTGATTTCGCCGTCCCGCACGGTGACGGGGATGCTGTACACCCGCCCATCGAAATTAGCTTTGATGATGTATTCCCCCGCCTTCACATCGGCGAAGGTGAACGTTTCGCCCAGCGCGGGGTCGAATGTGTAACGGTTGTTGGGATAGGTGCGCGTTTGCCGCCAGAATTTATCGGGGGCGCTGGCGCGGTACAGCAACACCGGTTCCTGCGCCACATAAAATCCGTTCGCGTCCACCACCCGCCCGGCGATAGTCCCGTAGCCGGGGTCGGGACGCACCCACAAATCGGGATTCTGGGTGGCGGGGTAGGTATTTTCGCCCAGACGGACTTCCAAATGCAGGTGTGGTCCCAGCGCCACCCCCTCTTGTCCCACCAGCGCGATGGGTTGTCCGGCGGTGATGGTTTCGCCTTCCTGCACCAGCACTTTCGACACATGCCCGTACAGGGTGAATACCGGCAACGGAGTGTCCGGCTCGGCGGCGGCGGTGATGGTTCGGGTGTGTCGAATAGCCACGGCTTGCCCGTAAAAATTGGTTTCGGGACCGAGCAGGCGGGTGTCGTCCTGTCCGGCAAAGACGACGATGCCATCACCCACGGCGATAATCGGCGTGCCTTCCGGGTTCTGAATATCGTTGCCGCGATGCCACAGATATTCGCCGTTGTTGTTTGTGCCGTAGGGATACCACCAACTCCCCCATGTGGCGAATTCGTCGGTGAAGGGGCGGGTGAACCACAGATGCGGCGTGGCGATTTTGAAATCCGGCGCGTTGTCGGCGCGGACGGTGCGCGGCACGGGCGTCGGGGTGAGGGTTGGGGTGGGCGTTTCCGTCGGCGGACCCGCCGGCGTGTCGGTGGCGGCGGGGGTGTCGGTGGGCGTGGGTGTGCCGTCCGCCGAGGTCGGTTCGGGGGTGTCGGTTGCCGTAACGTGCGGTGTGTCGGTGGGCGGAAGGGTTGCCGTGGCGGTGTGAGTCGGTTGCGCCGTCGCCGTGTGGGTCGCCGTGGCGGGTGGGGTGGGGGATGATGTGGCGACGGGTTCGGTCGCCGTTGGGGTGGGCGTATCGGTCGCGGTGGCGGCAACAGTGGGCGACGGTTCGACGGCGGTTTCCGGTGTCGCGCGTTTTTGGGTGATGGTGATGAATCCCATCACCAGAAAAAAGAGGGTCAGTAAAATTGCCAGCAGTTTTAACAGTTGTGATGTCATATTTTAAATGAAACGTGACGTGTGATGCGTGAAACGTGATGCGTGAAATGTCTTCCATGATTTCACGTCATCACGTTTCACGTTTATTTTGTCCAGACGATGTGTTCTTCCAGCCAGCCGAAAGAGTGCGCGGTATCAACCTGTACGATGCCATCTATTGAGCCATTCAGCTTGAAGAGTTGGCGTTCATTGTCTCCGCCGGGGGACATTGCCCAGATTGCCCATTCGCCGTCGCGGTTGGAGACGAAGGCGAGGGTGTTGCCATCCGGCGACCATACGGGCAAGCCGTCACTGCCGTTGCCGGTGGTGAGTTGGCGTAAATTCTGCCCGTCAATCCCGATGGTGAACACATCCCAATCCCCTTCGCGGTCGGACATGAATGCCACCGTTTTCCCGTCGGGGGAGACGGCGGGGGCGGTGTCGTTGGCGTTATCGGTGAGCAAAAGCGGGTCGCCGCCGTCCAAATTGGTGCGGACGATGCCGCAGGCGTTGTTGAGGCATCCACGATATACCACCCGTGCATCAGGGGTGAACGCGGGCATTTCCCCTTCGATGGGGTTGCTTTGGCGGCGCAGAACGTCCCGTTCCGTGCCGACGGTGCGGTACAGGGCGGGGGTGTTCCGTCCCGCGCGGGAATGGAAGATGAAGAAGTCGTCATTCGGCGAAAATGCGGGGCTGGCGGATTCAAAGAATGGCTCGAAAATCCATTTGTCGGTGGCGCCGATTTTCTGCGAAATCAAACCGCGTTCATCCGCTTTCCAACTGCGGAAGGCGATGATGTCGCCCGCGTTGTTGGCGGCGGGCTGGCTCGCGTCCGCAAAAAGAAGCTCGCGGTCGCTGCCGTCGGTGTTGGCGCGGAAAATATCGTATGTGCCGCGTGCCGCATCATAGACCGGGAAGATGATTTTTCCCGCCAGACGGCTCGTGCCGCGTGCCAATGGCTGGTCGTGGGTCACAAAATCGGGGAGGGGTGTGGGCGCGACCAGCGTCGCGGTGATGGCGGTCACTGAGCCGGTCAGCGTTTCGGTGGTGGTGATGGGCGTGACGTCCGCCGGTTCGACGGTGGCTTCGGTTGCCGGTGTTTCGGCGGGGGTGGGGGTGTCGGTGGGCAGCCGGTCTTCTTCCGTTTTCACCGGCGGGGTGGTGGGCAACGCGGGCACGGTGGGTGTCGGCGTGGGAATCAGCGCCACTTGCGCCGATTCGGGCGCCCACAATTTCAGGTTGTCAAAACTCACCCAACTGTGTTCGCCCTCAAACGTGCTGGTGAAAAAGCCGAAATTTCCATCGGTGAAAGTATCATCCACCACGGTTGCCAATTCCTGCCCGTTGGCATACACGGTGATTTTATCCCCGAATGCCGACACTTTCAGCACGTTGGTCGCCTGCCCTTTGGTGATGGCGTCGGACGCCGTCCAGTCCACCAGCGTTTCCCAAACCCCATTTTGGAATTTGGTGAGCAGGAAGAATCCATCGTCCGCCACATCGAAACGATAGTAGTTGTTGGCATCCACATACCGGAAAATGATGCCGTAGGTGATGCCGCTTTCCGGCAGTTCCGAGGTGGCTTCCACTTCCATCTCAAAATCACCCGCATTGCGGTTGGCAAGCCCCCAGACCACCAAATTGCTGGTGGTAATTTCGATGTGATACTGGTTGTTGCCGTACTGCTTGGTGAATGATTGCCCGAAAGCGTCATCCCACCCGCTGTTTGAGTCGCTGAAATCGTCTTCATATTTCAGCACCAGCGCTTTGTTGACCGGCGTGGTGCGAATCAAATCAATGGTGGGTTTGACGGCGGGCGCGGGCGTGGTAGCGGCAATTTTTTCGCCGGGTGTGCCGCGCAATTTCAACAGCAAAACGATGACGGCAATTAATCCCAGCACCATTGCCGCGCGCCCCAACCATACGGGGACAGATGATTTTTTGGCGGGTGGAGAGACTTTTCGGGGCGGCAATTTTCCGCCGATGATGGTCGCGCGGGGGTCAATGGGCAGTTCCGAGGCGTCCATCGGGTCTACGAATGCCAGCACCGTATCGCCCAGCGTGAGCTGCGAGCCGTGCCCCAGCGGTTGAGGCACTGCCAGCGGCATCCCGTCCAGCAGCGTGCCGTTCGCGCTGCCGAGGTCGGTTGCCATCCATTGCCCGTCCTCAAAGGTGACTTGGCAATGGTAGCGCGAGATTTTCGGGTCGTTCAACACAATCGTGTTGTCGGTTTCGCGTCCGATGCGGGTTTTGAATTTGAGGGTGTATTCCGTGCCCTGACCATCACCCCGCAGTATTTTCAATTTGGGAACCAGTGAGGGTCCCACAACGGTTGAGTCGCTGTGTTTGTCCATAAGTTTGCTCCGGAGGATGTAATAATGTTTGCATTATAGCAGAATAGCAGATGCGGGGAAAATGGGCAGGGGAGTGACGAATGGTGAGCTATGAATGACGAATGTTGAATGTGCTATTCGTAACTCATCACTCGTTACTCGTCATTTCGATAATGCCGCCGCCGAGCACCCGGTCGCCGTCGTAAAAAACGAAGCCCTGTCCGGGGGTGATGTCGGGCAGCGGGGCATCGAATTTGGCGTGCAGACGGGCATCATCCAGCGGGGTGACGGTGGCGGGCACGGGGCGCGATTTGTAGCGGATTTTCGCCTGTACGCGGATGGGTTCGGTGGGGGTTTTGCCGGAAACATAGGTGACGCTGTGCGCGGTCAACTCGTCGCGCCCCAATTCGGCGCGCGAACCGACGATGACGCGATTTTCGGCGGGGTCGAGCGCAATCACAAAGGTCGGTTCGGGGCGGTAGATGCCCAGCCCTTTTCGCTGCCCGATGGTGTAGTTGGGCAAACCGCTGTGCGTGCCGAGCACTTCGCCGCGCGTGTCCACAATTTCGCCGGGGGTGAGGGTGTCGGGGGCGTGGCGGCGCAAAAATCCGCGATACCCGCCTTCGCCCAGAAAGCACAAATCCTGGCTGTCGGGTTTGTTGAACACCGGCAGGTCGAAATCTGCCGCCATTTTTCGCACCTGCGCTTTGGTGTAATCGCCCAACGGGAAAAAGACGTGCGGCAAACTCTGCTGATTCAGGCTGTGCAGGACGTAACTTTGGTCTTTGGCGGGGTCAACGCCGCGCCACAGTTCCCATTCCCCCGCTTCGTTTTGGCGCACGCGGACGTAATGCCCCGTCACCAAAAATTCCGCGCCGAGCGCCAGCGCCTCCCGCAAAAGCATGTCGAACCGGATGACCCGGTTGCAGATGAGGCACGGGTTCGGCGTTTCGCCGCCGGCGTAAGCTTCGATGAACGGGGTGACGATGGTTTTTTTGAAAATTTGCTTGTAATCGCGCACGTAAAACGGAATGCCGAGCATCCCGGCGATGGCGCGGGCATCGTCGATGGCATCAAGGGTGCAGCAGCGGTTTTCCGCGCCCCCTTCCTCCGACCACAGGCGGAGCATCATGCCCACCACGTCGTAACCCTGCTCAACCAGCAGCGCCGCCGCCACCGAACTATCCACGCCGCCGCTCATCGCCACGACCACACGGGGTTTGGCATCAGTCATCATGCAATAGTTCCTGTTCAATTTCGTTGAGGATGGTCAAGACGGAAGATGGTGCATCACCGGATTGCACGACCTGATTTTCCAAATGAATGTGGTGCGGGGCATTCGGCAACGCCGGGTAGTGGGGCGCATTGTCCCATCGTTTTATCAGCGTGCCATCTTGTTTCTGCCAGTGGAAACTATATTTTCTCAACCGGATTTCACCGCCCGTTTCCGTCACATATTCAAACACTTCAAGAAAATCCTGATTGATGAGCGTCAACCGGGCACGCAATTTTCCATCGGAAAAAGAAATGTTTTGTCTGGTGATGGTGTATGAGGCGATAATTGGGCTGGTGACGAAATATGTTTCAATGCGGGTGAAATGTTCTGCGATGACGGAGTTCATTTTTCAAGACCACTTTTGAGGGCAGTCAGGCGCTCATTCAGATCTTGCAGCATCTCCAGCGTTGCCGCCCATTCGATGAAATCCACGTCATCGCCCAATTTTCCCGATTGAAATTGCGATTGAAATGTGTCGCTGCTCAAATTGTATTGTTCCTCAAATTCGGCAATTTGGGCAACCAACGTTTCTTTTTGAATGTTGGCACGAGAAATCTCTCGCGCCAGCAATTTGTCCAGAGTCAATTCCAGCACAGGGTCTACCGCGGCGGGGTCGGCAACGATATATTTTTCGAGTTTTCTCATTTTTTCCAATGCTGAAGACATCATAATTCTCCGGTTGGTTACTTTTGGATAGTATACACGCTCCGCACCGATTCGACCACCGACGGCAGTACCGCCAATACGCGCTCAATCTGGGCGGATGTGGTATGCTTGCCCAGCGTGAGCCGCAGTGCACCCAACGCCAATTCGCGCGGCGTGCCCATCGCGGTGAGCACTTTGCTCGGTTCGGGGTTGCCGGTGGCGCACGCGCTGCCGCTCGCCGCGCCGATGTTGTGCATATCGAGGTGCATCAGCAGGGCGCCGGCATCGCAATTTTCAAACACGAAACTGGCGTTGTGCGGCAGGCGCTCGGTGGGGTGTCCGGTCAGATGTGCGCCCGAAATCCCGTTCAGCACGCCGTCAATCAGCATATCGCGCAGTTGCGCCATCCGCGCCACCGATTCGACGCGATTTTCCACCGCCAGCGATAACGCTTTCGCCAGCCCGACGATGTACGGCACATTTTCCGTGCCGGGGCGGCGACCCTCTTCGTGTCCGCCGCCGGTGCTGTGCGGCACAAAAGGTGTTCCCTTCCGCAGATAAAGCACGCCCACGCCCTTCGGTCCGTAAAATTTATGGGCGGATAACGCCAGCATGTCCACCGGCAGGGTTCGCACATCCAAATCGAGCGTGCCCACCGCCTGCACCGAATCGGAATGGAAGGGAATGCCGCGCTCGCGGGCGATTTCGCCGATTTCGGCGATGGGTTGCAGCGTGCCCACTTCGTTGTTCGCCGCCATAATGGTGATGAGCACCGTGTCGGGGCGGATTGCCGCGCGGACATCGGCGGGGTTGACGCGCCCGAATTCATCCACGGGGACGACGGTCTGCTCGAAGCCGTGGACGGCGCACAGTTGGTCGACGGTTTTGCTCACGGCGGGGTGTTCGATGGGGCTGGTGATGATATGGCTGCCTTTGCCCGCCAATTTTTGCGCCCACGCCGCGCCGCGAATCGCCATATTGTCCGCTTCCGAGCCGCCGCTGGTGAAGATGATTTCAGTGGGGTGGCAGTGGAAAATCTCGGCGATGGTGCGCCGTGCGGCGACAATCGCCTGTTTGGTGGCGCGCCCCTGCGCGTGCAATCCCGATGGATTGCCGTATTTTTCGCTGAAAAATGGCATCATCGCGTCCAGCACGGCGGGGTCAACCGGGGTGCTGGCGGCGTGATCCAGATAGATGAAATCGTTGATCATCGGTTACACGTCCTTACCTGAGGTGCAACTTCTCGGAAAATGCCAAAATGGAACACAGATGGCGCAGATTTTCCGGATTTTTACAGATAAATTTTGGCTCAGCCGGAATTTATGGGAGATTTAAAAATGTCATTGCGAGGCGCGTTTTTTACGCCGACCTGTGCCCCAACGGGGTAAGCAATCTCTGTGAACTTTAGCGGAGATTGCACCCTTCGGGCATTTTCAACTTCGTTTCGCTCGCAATGACAACCCCTCTAAATTCCCAAAGCCCCAAATTTTATAGCGGTGATTGTAAGAAATTACGGAGGAGAGTCAAAGTTACAGGGGAGAATCGCTAGAGCGTGTTGATGTTTTGTCTTTCCCGGCAGAATGGTGCGTTTTCCGCCGTAGGGGCGACCCTTGTGGTTGCCCGGTACCGGAGTTTTGGGGGTAGGGGCACGCTGCAGCGTGCCCCTACATTCCCTGAAATCAGTTTTCAAGCATTACCCGCCCACCGTCACATTCGCCAGACGCTCCAGCGCTTTGATGAGCGCGTGATTGCCCTCGCCGCCGAGTCCCGCTTTTTGCAGGGTGCGGTACATGTCGAAGACGATGTTGGTGGCGAAAATCGGCACGGCGAGGTCATCGGCGGCTTCTTTCACCAGCCGCAAATCCTTCTGCTGCAAGTCGATGGTGAAGCCGGGACGCCAATCGCGGTTGAGGATTTGCGGGGCGCGGTTGCTGAACATCC
>JAJRSQ010000201.1 GCA_024278725.1 Chloroflexota bacterium | reverse complement strand
CGTCAGAATCAAACCAATGCGCCGAGGCGCTTTTTCCAATTCAAAATGAACAAAGGGTATTCCGCGCGAATGGAAAACTCTTCGTTCTTCACTGTCCCCCCGCCGGTCTTTGCGACCGGCATTTTCTTTTCCCAAAAAATCAGAGAAACTTCCGAACCACAATCAGAGGTTTCTCTGGCGACATTCCGCCCCAACCACGCTACACTATTCCCAAAAAGGAGGCTGTGATGAAAAAGATTTTGGGAATTTTAGGCGCGCTGGTGCTGCTGTGCGCCTGCATCGGCGTTGTGATGTCGTTTGGAAACACCGGGGGCGAAAGCCGCACTGCCACGCCCGCTTCTACCCCCGAACCCGCACCGTCCTATGCCACCATTCGCGCTCAAATGGAAGGGATGACCGAAGCGCAATTCAAACAATATGCGCGCTCGCTCAAAGGGAAGCAGGTGCATTGGACCGGATGGGTGGAAGATGTGAACGAAACGCTGTTCGGCAATTATGAAGTGTGGGTAGATATGGACGCGCCCGATGAACTGCTCAGCGTGCAGGATGTCACCTTCGATGTACCCGCCGATGTCGCCCTCAGCCTGCGCCTCAACCAGAAAATAACCTTCACCGGAATCATCGATTCCGCCCTCAACGTGCTGGAAAGCACCCAAATCACCCTTTCGGAGGTTACCATCCAGCCGTAACCGTCCCCGTTTCTTGGGCGATATCCGGCAGCCCCGCCGGGTATCGCCGTTGAACAATCCACCCATACATTACAGGAGAAGACGCAATGAAAACACCATCTGCCAAACTGATAACCATTCTCGCCATCATCGTTATTCTCGGCTGCGGCGCGCTGGGAGTCGGCGCAGGCGCGGCATATTGGCTATTCTTCACGCCACCGACAACGTCATCCGTCCGCGCCGAAATCCGCGCAACCGCCACGCTGCCCAAACCCGTCGCCTTCCGCGCCGCCGATACTGCCACGCCATCCCCCACGGCAACAAAGCCGACGGCAACGCCGCGCCCCACCGCCACACCCAAACCGACGGCGACACCAACGCAACCGCCATCCCCCACTTCCCCCAAAGGGGATGGGTTTTATCTGGTGGGAGATGAAATTGCGCCGGGAAAATGGCGCTCAACCGGTCAAGGCGATTCTTGCTATTGGGCGCGTCTTGATGATAAACAGGAATGGCTGGACAATTATTTCGGAATGTCCGGGGGCGCGATAACCATCCAGCCCACCGATTTTATGGTGCAATTGAAAGATTGCGGCACATGGCAATATATGGATGACCCGACAACGATGGCGGCGAAACCCGAACCGCCAAAATCACACCCCGCCCCGCGCACTGATGTGACAGTCTGCGAAACGGAGTTGAATAGCGATTATCAGGGAATGTATGTCCAATGGCTCGGCTCAATCATGGATGAATATCCGGGGCAGGAATTTCAAGTCTGGTGGGAAAATCCTGTGGAGGGTACAAATTGCGATTATACAGCCTTTTTTGTCACTTATTCCGGCGGGGAGAAGTTGTATGCCAATGATATTGTATTGGTTACCGGGGAAATCATCGACACCGCCTATGAATATCCCAACTCGTATGGCAGCCGGCAATATGGCGTGGTCGTCCGCGCCGATGAAGTGGTTGTGCTGAATAAACCCACACCGTAATTTTTCGCCCCTCCCGCCGACCGTGTGATTCGGGTGTCACACGGTCGGCTTTTTTTACACCAAAATATTGAGAGGTCTGCCGGGAGTCGGGGAACGGAGTACGCTCAAACCGCCCGGCGGAAACGTTCGGTTGTTTCCTGCTATTTTATGACCAACGGCAAGTAAATTTTTGTCACTGAGGCATAATTATACCGCCATAACATCAGGTCATCCTCATATCCGCTTGTTGCATCATCCATATCAATATTGCCCGCAACTACAATTTTATTATCCGTCTGCACCGTCACCGCGCGAGCAGAGGCAAAGTGAGTATCAACCGTTGTTGTGACCAAACCACCGACGCCAAAGTCGGTATCGGGAATGCCGTCGCGGTCAAACACCGCCACAATTATCGGCGCGACTAGTCCGGGCGTATATGCCGAACCGGCTGCCACAATATAATCGTTGTTTTCCAGCGCCAACTTACTGAAACTCGTGCTCTGGTATCCGGCAACCGAATATGTGACCACATTCGTGGCAGGATTGCTTCCGAAAGTGTTATCATAACTGCCATCGCTATTGTAACGGGCAATCCCACCGCCATCCGCTTTGCCCCCTATGATGATTTTTCCATCCTGCTGCACCAGCACGCTGTAACCGTAATCGGAAGCGCTGATTGTTTGGGTCACAATGCCGCCTGCACCAAAAGCCGAATCCAAAGAGCCATCCGTGTTGTATCGAACCAATGCGAAATCGGTTCCCCCCAAATTTCCCCAGACGTACCCGCCCAGCAAAATTTTACCGTCAGATTGCACCGCCATATCCCAACTGATAGCGTCACCACCGGGGATGGCGGTGGTCACCAATCCGGTACCGCCCAACGTCGTGTCCATGCTGCCATTGGACAAAACCCGCATCAGCAAAAAAGTATTGGGCGCGCCGGAAGAAGATAGCGGAACAACGCCACCACCGGCGACAATGCGTCCATCATCCAACACTGCCACGCTGAGCAAAAATACCGAAGCCGGTTGCAGGCTGGTGGTCACCACGCCCCCCGTGCCAAAGGAGGCATCCGGGCTGCCATCCGCATTGAAGCGGACAATTGCGGGCACATTCACCCCCCCGGCGGTGGATAATCCGGCTACCACAATTTTGTCGTCCGACTGCACATCCACCGCATAGGCGGTATCATGTCCGGCGGAAAGCGACATCGTCACCACACCCCCTACACCGAAGGATGTATCCAAAACGCCATCCGCTCTGTAGCGCGCCATAATGATATTCTCATTGCTCGTATTCCAATTATCATACCCGGCGATGACCACCTTACCATCCGGCTGCATCGCCACCGCTCGCCCAATCTGGTTGGAGCCGGTGATGGGCAATCTGACCCACCCGCCTGTGCCGAAACCGGCATCCAAATCACCGGACGCCGTCGGCAAAGCGGCGGCAATCAGCAACTGCAGCGCAAAAACAACCAGCGCCAAAGGCAAAATGAGCGCAATTGTCAACCCCAAACTTTTTCGAGCCATTCGTTTTTTCTCCATTACTGCCTCTCCTTTCCCGAAATCTACTTTTGCGGATGTGTGATTTTCGCCTTGTTCGAT
>JAJRSQ010000013.1 GCA_024278725.1 Chloroflexota bacterium | reverse complement strand
TTTGCCAAATATGTCACCCTATGGAACCGATGGTGAAGAGCTATTTTGAATCGGCGCATGGGGGGAACAATGATTTGGGCATTGTTGCCACCTGCACCGATTGCCACGTATCCCATGACACACCCCTGGCGCACATCGCGGGGAAAGCAGAGTCCGGCATCCATGATTTTTGGGTGATGTACACTCAGGATACCGATGCCATTGACTGGCTGGCGAAACGCCAACGCCGCGAAGAATTCGTTTTCGACTCCGGTTGTTTGACCTGCCACAACAACCTTGAACGCGCCACCCGTCAAAACAACAAAGCTTTTGTTGCACATAAGCCCTATTTTCTGGGCGAAACCAGTGATTCCTGCGTATCATGCCACGAACACGTCGGGCACTCAGAACTCAGCAGCTATTTAAATCCATAATTCTCTGGAGGAGGATCATTTTATGAAATTTACGAAATTCGGCGTATGGGCGCTGATAGTAGTTATGTTGGCGGTGTTGGCGGCTTGTGCCGGCAACACTGCCGCACCGAACACGGCTCCCGCCGCCACCCAACCGGAACAGCCGACCACCGCGTCCCAACCGGCGGTCACCCAAACTGAACCCACAACCGTTGTGGTGGAAGTTGAACGCAACGCGGGGCAATTCAATGCCAACAGCAACCTCTCCATCAGCCGTGGCATGGATGAAGCGGCGCAAGAGTGCGTTGCCTGCCACAAAGACGTGAACCCCGGCATCATTCGAGATTGGCGCGACAGCCGCCACGGGCATGTCGGCGTTTCATGTCTGGACTGCCATCAGGTGGAGAAAGACGCCCCCAACGCCACCCAGCACGAAACGCTGGTGGGCACGGACATCTATATTTCCATTTTAGTGCCGCCCAGCCGCTGTTCCCAGTGCCACTCGGTGGAAACCGAACAATTCGACAATAGCGGACACTTCCGCGCATACCGCCAAATCATCCCCAAAGACGGCTTGCGCGTGCTGACCGAAGTTCACGAAGGGCGCAACAACGCCGAGTTTGGCGGCGCACCGGCTCAAACCGGCTGTATGCAGTGTCACGGCACGGAAATCAAACTGGACGCGGATAACCGCCCCACCAACGACACTTGGCCCAACGCCGGTATCGGCAATATTTATCCCGATGGCAGCACCGGCAACTGCACCGTCTGCCATACTCGCCACAAATTCAGCATTGAGGAAGCCCGGAAACCCGAAGCGTGCGCATCGTGTCACCTCGGACCCGACCATCCCGATATTGAAATTTACAACAACACCAAACACGGTCAGATTTACGCCACCGAAGGGGACGAATGGAAATGGGACAGCGCCCCCGACGCATGGGAACCCGGCGACTATCGCGCCCCCACCTGCGCCGTCTGCCACATGAGCGGTATCGGCGAATTACAGACCACGCACAACGTCTCCGACCGGCTGTACTGGAACCTGTGGGCGCCGGAATCGAAAGTGCGCAACTCCAACGACCCGATGAACGGTCTCTACGGCAATGGCAATGAAGGGCGGGAGAAAATGAAGCTCGTCTGCAATGCCTGCCACAGCAGTCTGCACACCGATGGCTTCTTTGAACAGGGCGACCGCGCGGTTCAACTTTATAACGTGGAATATTACGCCCCCGCCAAGAAGATGCTGGACGACTTGAAGAGCAAAGGCTTGCTGAAGGACAATCCGTGGGATGATGAATTCCAGAAACTCTACTACTATCTGTGGCATCACGAAGGTCGCCGCGCGCGGCAAGGGGCAATGATGGGCGGTCCCGATTACGCCCACTGGCACGGTTTCTTTGAACTCCAGCAAACGCTGTACAAAATGCAATCCCTTTACGAATATCGGATTGAAAACAACGCCATCGAAAAACCGTAGCCTCTCATTTCAACCAAAAGAAAACCCCGCCGAAATTGGCGGGGTTTTTATTTGCCCGGTTATCGGGCTTTTGCTTTTTTGGTGCGTTTGAGCTTCGGATTTTCCAGCCGCACCGTGGTGGCTTTGTATTCCGGTATTTTGGCAATCGGGTCGAGCTTGATGTCATGAGTCAGGATGTTCGCCGGTGCTTCCTTCCAGTGGAACGAAAGGAAAACCACCCCCGGCGGAACCCGGTCGCCGATGCGCGCCTGCGTCCGCACTTCCCCGCGTCGGCTGATGATTTTCACCTGCCCGCCATCCAGCAGCCCGATGGCTTCCGCGTCCGTGGGGTTCACTTCCACATAACCGCGCGGCACGCGCCAATCCAACCCTTCGCTGCGGCGGGTCATTGTGCCGGAATGATAATGATACAGCACCCGTCCGGTCGTCAGAATGAGCGGGTATTCCTCATCCGGTTGCTCGTAGGGCAGGTTTACCTCGATGGGGAAGAATTTCCCCAGCCCCCGGCTGAATTTCCCCGCGTGCAGATACTGCGTGCCGGGATGGTCGGGGGTGGGACAGGGCCACTGCAACCCATCACCCTGCAAGCGCCGATGGCTGATGCCGCCGTAAATCGGCGCGACGGTCGCCGCTTCATCCATAATTTCGGCGGTGGAGGTGTACGTCCATTTCACGTTCCGGTGGCGACCCATCTTCTCTTCAAATTTCTCCGCCAACGCCGAGATGATTTCCCAGTCCGGTTTCGCTTCGCCCGGCGGGGTGAGGATGGGGTTCAACAGTTGCACCCGTCGTTCGGTGTTGGTGAAGGTTCCGTCTTTTTCCAACGAAGATGCCGCCGGAAGGATGACGTGCGCCAGCAACCCCGTTTCGTTCAGGAAAATATCCTGCGCCACCACAAAATCCAGGGAGCGGAATGCTTTTTCCACGTGGGTGGAATCGGGGTCTGACATGAGCGGGTTTTCACCCATCACATACATCGCATGGATGCGCCCCGCGCTCATCGCTTTGCTCATTTCCACCACCGTCAAACCGACTTCGGCGGGCAGGTCATCCACCCCCCATTTTTGAGCCACGGCTTTGCGTTTCGGTTCATCAAAAACTTTTTGATAGCCGGGAAGCACATCCGGCAACCCGCCCAAATCACACGCGCCCTGCACATTCGACTGCCCGCGCAAGGGGTTCACGCCGGTGGACGGTTTTCCTATCTGCCCGCCGAGCATGGCGAGGTTGGCGAGCATGTGCACCAATTCCGTGCCGTTGCTGCGTTGGGTGATGCCCATCGCATACAAAATGGACGAATGTCCTCTGGCTTGACCGTCGCCGTTGGCGTAAATGGAAACGCCGTTCTGGCGCTCGCCCAGGGCGTAAAGGCGGGCGGCTTTTTCTATCTGCGCCACGGGGATGCCCGTTGCCAGCGCGGCGACTTCCGGGGTGATTTCCAGCACGCTTTGCTGGAAGGCTTCGAATTCCTCGGTGCGCTCTTCGATGAACGCCATATCTGCCCAACCTTCGCGGATGATGACGTGCGCCATTGCCATGAACAGGTAAATATCCTGCCCCGGTTTGGGCTGCAAGTGAAGGGTGGCGTGTTCGGTCATGCCGATTTTGCGGGGGTCAATCACAATCAGGCTGGCGCCTTTTTTGACGGCGCGGATGACTTCATAGCTGAGCACCGGGTGCGATTCCCCCGTGTTCGAGCCGGTGATTAAAATGCAGTCCGCATCTTGAATTTCATGGATCGCGTTGGTCATTGCACCGCTTCCAAAACTTGTCGCCAGACCGGCGACGGTGGAGCTGTGTCACAACCGGGCGCAGTGGTCGACACTGTTTGTGCCAACCCCCGCGCGCATAAACTTCTGGAAAAGGTAGTTCTCTTCGTTGGTACACCGAGCGGAGGTCAGCCCGCCCACGGCATCCGAGCCGTGTTGTTTGACCACATCCGCCAGTTTGGTGGCGGTGATGTCGATTGCCTGTTCCCACGAAACGGGAATGTAATTGCTCAGTTTCGGTTTCCCTTTGAAGACCGGCGTTTGTGGCATTTCCCACGGTTCGTCGGTCAAACCGAGTTCGTATGCCAAATCTTTGCGGACGAGCGGGGTGGTCAGGCGGTCGGGACTGGTCACAAAATCCCAGCCGAAACGCCCTTTCACGCACAAAAATTCGCCGTTGACCGTGCCGTCGGGCGTTCCCTGGGCGTAAATGATTTTATCGCCTTTGAGGGCGTATTCCACCGTGCAACCCACGCCGCAATATCCGCAGATGGTCTGTTTGCGCGACATCTCCCATTCGCGCCCTTTGCCGATTTTCGAGCGGGGCAGCAGGGCGGCAGTGGGACATATCTGCACGCAATTGCCGCAGAACACGCACGCCGATTCCGCCAGCGGGACATCGAAGGGGGTGGAGATGATGGTCTCGAAACCGCGTTGGGAGAAATCAATGGCGTTCGCGCCCACCACTTCATCGCACACGCGGACACATTTACCGCACATGATGCAATATTGATAATCGCGGATGTAAAACGGATTGTCATCGTAATATTTGGGGCGGGACAGTTCAAAATCGAAGCTGGTTTCTGAAATGTTGTACCGATAGGCGTAATCCTGCAGGTTACAACTGCCGTTTTTGTCGCAGGTGACGCAGGTGAGCGGATGGTCGGAGACGAAAAGGTCAATCAAATCGCGCCGCATCGCTTCGATGTCTTCGGTGTCCGTTTCAATCACCATTCCATCCTGAACGGTCATCCCGCAACTGGTTTGCGGCTTCGCTGCCCCTTCAACCTGCACCAGACACATCCGACAACTCCCCGAAGGGAGCAGGTCTTTATGGTGGCACAAGTGCGGAATATCGATGCCGTGCCGCAACGCCACATCAAGCACTTTTTCGCCGGGGTTGGCGTGTATCGTTTTGCCGTTTATCGTTAGGGTTATCATACTGACGCCTCCGCTACGAGTTTGGTTTGACCCTGAACGTCATTGGTGACTGCCGCCAGATATTCATCCTCGAAATAACGCAATGTGGTCAACACAGGATTGGGCGCGGTTTGCCCCAAGCCGCACAGCGAGCTTTTGCCGACGGTGTAACACAAGCGGCGCAGTTTTTCAATATCGTCGATGCGCCCCCGTCCGTCCAAAAGTCGTTGCAGAATATTGAGCATCTGACGGGTTCCCACCCGGCAGGGGACGCATTTCCCGCACGATTCATCCTGCGTGAACGAGAGGAAATAATGGGCGATATTCACCATCGAAACAGTATCATCGAGCACAATCATCCCCCCGGAGCCCATAATCGCGCCGGTCGCGCTGATTTCATCGTAATCAATGATGGTATCGAGCATCCGCGCGGGGATGCAGCCGCCGGAGGGTCCGCCCATCTGCACCGCTTTGAGTTCTCTGCCGTTGGCGCAACCGCCGCCAATATCGTAAATGAGTTCCTTCAACGGCGTGCCGATGGGGACTTCCACCAGCCCGGAACGCTGAATCGCCCCCGCCAGCGCGAAGGCTTTGGTTCCGCCACTCTTCGCCGTGCCCAAACCGGCGTACCAATCCGCGCCGTTGAGGATGATGCTGGAAATGCTGGTCAGCGTTTCCACATTGTTGATATTGCTGGGGTAGCCCCACAACCCGCTTTGCGCCGGATAGGGCGGGCGCATACTGGGCATACCGCGTTTCCCTTCGATGGAGTGCATCAGGGCGGTTTCTTCGCCGCAGACAAACGCGCCCGCGCCCTCTTTGATGGTCACATCGAAATTCAAGCCGCTGCCCAGAATATTTTCGCCCAGCACGCCGTATTCTCTGGCTTGCGCGATGGCGTTGCGCAAAATATTCACTGCCAGCGGGTATTCGGCGCGGGCATAGATATAGCCCTGACTCGCGCCGGTGGCGTAGGCGGCAATAATCATCCCCTCCAATAATTTATGGGGATCACCCTCGATGGTCGCCCGATCCATGAACGCCCCGGGGTCGCCTTCATCGGCATTGCAAATGAGGAATTTGGGATGTTTGGGAGCTTTGCGCAGCAGTTCCCATTTGATGCCCGTGGGGAAACCCGCGCCGCCCCGCCCGCGCAATTTTGAATCTTTGACGGTCTGCACCACCGCTTCGGGGGGCATTTTCAGCGCCTGCTTCAATGCCTGATAGCCGTCATGCGCCAGATAATCCTCCAGTGAAAACGGGTCGATGATGCCGCACAATTTGGTGGTGACTTTATATTGTTTGCCCAAAAAGGGGTAGTCGCTGCGGTCATTTTTGCGGCTGATGACCCAATCATCGGACACCCCGCGTTCGCCCGCGCCAAAATGCTGGTCGAGCATCGGGGTGACGCGCTCCGGCGTCACCGGTCCGTAGAGCGTTGATTGCCCGTCAATTTCAATATCCACCACCGGCTCACGGTGGCTCGCGCCGAGCGAGCCGGTTCGTTTCAGGGTCACATCCAGTTGCCGGTGGCGCACCGCCGATTCTATCGCCCGGAACGTATCTTCCGCGCCGGCGGCAATATCGCTGGTGGACATACCAATGCGGATAATCGCTTTCATGATGCCACCTCTTCCACGGCTTCCGCCCGCAAATGTTCCAGCGCGTCCCACATTTTTTCGGGGGTTGTGCGGGCGTATGTCCGTTCATTGACTACCACAATGGGCGCTAAACTGCACGCGCCCACACATGCCACCGTCTGCAGAGTGAACAATCCATCCGCCGACGTTTCATCTTCATCAATATTCAACTTTTCTTTCAGGTAGGATAAAATTTCTTCGGAATGCCCGACGTGGCATGCGGTTCCCTTGCACACTCGAACCTGATACCGTCCGGGGGGCGAGAATTGGAACAGGTTGTAAAAGGTCGCCACACCGAAGACCCGACTCATCGGAAAGCCCAATTCGCGGGCGGTGTGCTCAAGCTGTTTGCGGGGCAGATATCCGTAATGGTGTTGAATTTCCTCCAGCACGGTTATCAGTGCGTCCGGTTTCCCCCGATATTTGTCCAGAATCGCAATTAATTCCGGCGGGGGCGGGTCTTGCGGTTGACCCAAATAAACCTGTTTTTTGAGTGGCTTTTTGGTTTTTAATTCCATAGCTACCTCTCTGTAATGTTATGAAACTGTTGGGGATATTATGCCAGTTTTTGCCCGTAAAACAAGCGCGCAAACGAAGACCTATTTTTTGCCTTGATAGTGTATCATAGCGACCCTGTACCCCATAGTGTCAGGTATCACCCATATTCAGGACGAATGTCATCTCTGCCCGGCTGATTGATGAACTGCAAAGGCGCAAACATCTACCCGGAAATAAATTTCGGGGCTAACCTCGCAGATTCACAAAGACCCACAATTTTTTGACCCTGCACGCCCGATTGGATTAAAATAATGGGGTTCTTCGGGATTTCAACGTTTTGGAAATGGTGGTGATATTTTTTGACTGATACAAAGATAACCGGTTGTCATTGCGAGCGTAGCGAAGTTGAAAATGCCCGAAGGGTGCAATCTCCACGTTGCAATGACGGAGATTGCTTACCCCGTTGGGGCACAGGTCGGCGTTGCACGCCTCGCAATGACACTTGCGCATCCTGTCAGTCAATTTGAACCACTATCTTGGAAATTGCAATGACCGCTCTCATCCGTCTGACGCTGGCGTGGATTGCCGGGATTGCGTTGGCACGCCAATTTTCCCCACCGATGATATTGCTGCTCGCGCCGGCAATTCCGGCGGCGATGGGATTGCTGTTGTGGCGAAAGAATCCCCGCATGCGGCGCGGCTTCGCGCTGGCGCTGGCGGTGCTCCTCGGCGCGGGACGGCTGACGCTGGCGCAACCCCACATCACCCCGAACCACATCGCTTTTTACAACGATAGCGACTATTACATCATCACCGGGAAAATCGCCGCCGAGCCGGATGTGCGCGATACCACCACCAACTACCGCATCGCCACCGAGTCCATCGCCCCCCTGAATGGCGACCCCCTCCCCGTGCATGGCGCGCTGCTGGCGCGGGCGGCACGTTTCCCCGCCTTTGAATACGGCGACACCGTGCGCGTTTTCGCCGCGCCGGAAACGCCCCCCGTGTTCGATGATTTTTCGTACCGCGATTTTCTGGCGGTGCGGAATATCCACAGTTTCGCCCGCCGACCCCGCCTCAGAAAAATTGCCGACCCGCCGCCGGTTTCGCTGTGGGGCGCGATTTTCCGCCTCAAGCATCGCGCCGCGGATACCATCAACCGCATTTTGCCCGAACCGGAAGCCTCGCTGTTGAACGGCATTTTGCTGGGCATCCGGGGCAATATCCCCCAGGATTTGTATGAAAAATTCAACGCCACCGGCACGAGTCACATCATCGTCATTTCCGGCAGCAATATTTCGCTGGTGGTGATGCTTTTTCTGCTGGCGGGGCGGCATTTGGTGGGACGAAATCGCGCTACGTGGCTGGCGCTGACGGGGGTGACGCTGTACACGGTGATGGTCGGCGCGGATGCGGCGGTGGTGCGCGCGGCAGTGATGGGCGGGCTGTATGTCCTCTCGCTGCAACTGGGACGCCCCAATGCGTCGCGCAATACGCTCTTCGCGGCGGCGTGGCTCATGACGGTGCAAAATCCGCTGGTGTTGTGGGATGTCGGTTTTCAGCTCAGTTTTATGGCGACGCTGGGACTGGCGGCGCTCGTGCCCGCGCTGAAAAAAGTTGTGCCCCCGTGGCTGGCAACGGGTTTTCTGGGGGAAGCGGTGCTGATGACGCTGGCGGCGCAAATTGCCACCGCACCGCTCATCCTGTACCAATTCGGGCGGCTCAGTCTGATAAGCCTGCTGGCGAATTTACTGGTTGTGCCCGTGCAACCGTGGGTGATGTTCGGCGGCGGGGCGGCGATGCTGGCGGGGATGGTGTCGCTGCCGTTCGGGAAGCTGTTGGGCTGGGTGGCATGGCTGCCCCTCGCGTGGACGGTGCGGGTGGTCGAATGGGCGGCGGGCATCGGCGGGGCGCAGATGGCGTTGCCGAAAGTTTCGGCGGGGGCGGTTTGGGGGGCGTATGCGCTCATCGGGTGGGGCGCGATGCGTTTAAATCGTCGCCACCGAATTGCCGCATGGCGCGCGCGGCTCGCCATCCCGCAACCCGTATGGTGGGCAAGCGGGATAATCGCCCTGATAATTGTGGCGCTGCCCGTGTGGCGCACCCTCCCCGATGGCAATTTGCACGTGGCATTTTTGGACGTTGGGCAGGGGGATGCGGTGCTGATAACCACCCCGCGCGGGCGGCAAATGCTGGTGGACGGCGGACCTTCGCCCGTGACCGCGATGAAACGGCTGGGGGAAGAGATGCCTTTTTGGGACAATACGCTCGACGTGCTGGTGAGTACCCATCCCGACAGTGACCATCTGACGGGGTTGGTGGCGGCGGCGCGCCGTTTTGGGGTCGGCACGGTGCTGGTGAGCGACATCGCGGGTGATTCGGCGCTGGCAAAGACATGGACGGCGGCGATTTCGGGGACGCGGGTCATCACGGCGCAGGCGGGGATGCGGTTCCGGTTGGATGACGGGGTTTCGGTGCGGGTGCTGAATCCCGGTTCCGGCAGCGAGGCGTTTCCCGACAAAAACAACCATTCCGTCACCACAATGATTGAGATGGGGCGGGTGCGGTTTCTGCTCTCCGGCGATTTGGAAGCGCCGGGCGAAGCGGCACTGCTGGCATCGGGGGCGGATGTGCGCGCCACGGTGCTGAAGAGTCCGCATCACGGCAGCGATACCGGCTCCAGCGCGGCATTTCTGGACGCCGTCCAGCCGCAGGTGGTGGTCATCTCCGTCGGGGCGGACAACCCTTTCGGACACCCTGCCCCGGCGGTGCTGGCGCGATACGCCGCGCGGGACATCACCATTCTCCGCACCGATGAACGCGGCACGGTGGAGTTGGTCACCGATGGACAATCGCTGTGGTTGGCGCAGTAGCGCCATCCCCAAAAAACGCAGAGCCATTTTGCCCACAAAAAACGCCGAAACGAGCAACGTTTCGGCGTGTGAGTGTCGGCGAATCAGTTCGACTTCGCAGGAGCGGCGCTTTTGCTTCGCCTGCGCGGGCGACGGCGGCGACGTTTTTTGGTCACCGTGGCGACAGCTTCGGCGGCGGCTGCCTCTTTCTTTCGCCGGTTGGCTTCCACATATTTCCGAATTTCCTCCGGGGACGGGCGGCGCACCACCGGGACGCTGTAATCAATCCCATCCACCTGTCGGCGGGGTAATTTGTGCCCCAGCACATATTCAATCCGGTGAATCATCCGTTCATCATCCGGCGCAACAAAGGTGAAGGCATTGCCCACCGCCTCGGCACGCCCGGTGCGCCCGATGCGATGCACGTAATCTTCCGCCTGCTGCGGCACGTCATAATTAATCACGTGCGATATACCTTCCACGTCAATGCCGCGGGCGGCGATGTCAGTTGCTACCAGCACACGGGTTTTTCCCGCGCGGAACGATTCCAGCGCGCGCACCCGCTGCCCCTGCGAGCGGTCGCCATGAATGACCGCCGCCGAGACTTTTTCTCGCTTCAATTTGTGCACAATGCGGTCGGCGCGGCGTTTGGTGCGCGAGAAAATCAGCACGCTGTCCGCCGTTTCATCTTTCAGCAATTGAATCAACAACTGAAATTTCAGATGTTCCGGCACCGGGAACAATACCTGTTCAATGGCATCGGGGGTGACGGTTTTTTCCACTTCCACCCGCACCGGGTCGCGGGTCACTTCACGCGACAGGCTGACAATCGGTTTCAGCGTCGCCGAGAAAAGCATGGTCTGCCGTTCTTTGGGCAACAATCGCACCACCCGCCGAATATCGGGCAGAAAACCGATGTCCAGCATCCGGTCGGCTTCATCCAGCACAAACACCTGCACATCGGAAAACTTGATGTTTCCCCGCCCAACATGGTCGAGCAGGCGTCCGGGGGTGGCGATAACCACATCAACCCCTCTTTTGAGGGCTTGAGTCTGCGGGCTGATGCCAACACCGCCGTAAACAGTGGTGACACGTAATGGAAGGCTTTTACTGAGTTGGGTTGCCTGTTCCGACACCTGAAGTGCCAACTCGCGGGTGGGAACGAGCACTAATGCGCGGGGATGGCGCGATGCCGGTGTATCAAGCAGTTTCTGGAGAAGCGGGAGCAAAAAAGCCGCCGTTTTTCCGGTGCCGGTTTCCGCAGAACCGAGGATGTCTCGCCCGGTTAGCGCCTGCGGCACAGTCGCGCTCTGGATGGGTGTGGGGTGTTCAAAACCCATCGCCCGCAAATTGTCTTGCATGCGGGGGTCAATATTAAAATCAATGAATTGCATATATATCCTGTATTGCGGCAGATAATTTTTTCGATATGAATTGCCGCGCAAACACATCGAGACAGAATCACCTTCCCGGCAGCCATTGCCACCGGGAAAGTGACGGGGTGGTTCAGTTTACTGTCACAACCACCGAATTGTCACCATCAACATTGTTGGGGACATACTTGTCGGCATGCCAATCGTTGTGCCATTCCGCGCCATTGACGAAATAGCGATATTGGTATTCACGTCCTTTTTCCAATTCCAGCGTCACTTTCCAAATGCCCTTCACCTTTTTCAGCGGGGTTGCATTCGCATCCCAGCCGTTGAAATCACCGGCTAATGCCGCCGATTTCGCTTCAATGGCTTCGGGCAATTCAAACGTAACTTTGCAGGTGTCTTTGGTTTTGAAGAAACGTTTTTTCAACATCATGTCCTCCTGTTTCCAACAAAAAAAGGCGCCGGTTATCGCAACGCCCACCATCGGGATGCCGCAATTAGCGGACTATCCTATTACAACAGTCATAGTATAACACAAACTTGGAAAAATGGTAGTCTCGGCTTATCATTTTAGAAAATACAGGAGCGAACCATGACCCCATCCGATTCCACAGTGACCATTGAAACGCTGCGCCAATCCGTGCGCACCTTCATTGAAGCGCGAGACTGGGACCAATTCCACACCCCCAAAGATTTGTCCATCGGGCTGATCATCGAAGCGGGCGAACTGCTGGAACATTTTCGATTCCGGAACGATGCTGAAATTGCGGCACAGCTCGCCGACGCGGATTTTCGGCAACACGTGTCCCATGAATTGGCGGATGTACTCTTCTTTCTGCTGGCGCTCAGTCATAAATTGAATATTGATTTGGCGCAGGCGCTGGACGAAAAAATGGCGATTTCCGCCCAACGGTATCCCGTTGAAAAAGCGCGGGGCAAAAATCTGAAATACACCGCCTACACCGATACCGATTGACCGCGCGCCGCTCCCGGCGTTTGCAACTTTAGAACGCACGTGCTATAATCCCCTCCAAACACGAACATTCGTTCCCTATTCTTTTGGAGGAAACATATGGCACACGATAATGGACGGGCAAAAGCACTGGAAGCGGCATTGAGCGACGTGAAAAAACGTTTCGGCGATGGCGCAATTATGAAACTGGGTGAGGCGCACAATATGGCGGTGGAAGCGATTTCCACCGGCTGCCTCTCGCTTGATTTGGCGCTGGGTGTGGGCGGGTTGCCCAAAGGACGCATCATCGAAATTTACGGACCGGAATCATCGGGCAAAACCACCCTGTGCCAGCACGCCATCGCGGAGGTTCAGAAAAACGGCGGCGTGGCGGCATTCATCGATGTGGAACACGCCCTTGACCCCGCCTATGCCGCGCGCTGCGGCGTGGATATTAATAACCTGTACGTCTCGCAGCCCGACACGGGCGAGCAAGCGCTGGAAATCACCGAGGCGCTGGTGCGTTCCGGCGCGGTGGATATGGTAGTGGTGGACAGCGTGGCGGCACTGGTTCCCCGCGCGGAAATCGAAGGGGAGATGGGGGACAGCCACATGGGGCTGCAAGCGCGGCTGATGAGCCAAGCGTTGCGGAAACTTTCGGGGACGGTGAAACAGACAAATTGCATCCTGATTTTCACCAACCAATTGCGGCAAAAAATCGGGGTGATGTTCGGCAACCCGGAAACGACCACCGGCGGGATGGCGCTTCGATTTTATGCCTCGGTGCGGCTCGATATCCGGCGCATCCAATCCATCAAAGACGGCGGCGAAATGACCGGCAACCGGGTGAAAGTCACTGTGAAAAAGAATAAAGTTGCCCCCCCCTTCAAAAAGGTGGAATTCGATATTATGTACAATCAGGGCATTTCCCGCACCGGGGACGTGCTGGATTTGGGCGTGGAAGCGGACATCATCACCAAACGGGGCGCATTTTACAGCTATGGCGACCTCCGTCTGGCGCAGGGGCGCGAGAATGCCAAAGGTTTCCTCTCCGGCAACAAGGAAATCCTGATGGAAATTGAGAATAAATTGCGCGCCGCGCACGGGTTGCCCCCGCTTGCGCCCATCCCCGATGCCCTCCCGGCAGAGCCGGTGGAAACCGCACCCAAGAAAGCGCCGAAGAAGCGTTCTTCCAAAAAAGCTCAAGCGCCCGTCGCCGCCACACCGATGTTTTAACCGTGTCGCGCCGGTGTGATACCCGAAAATCATACCGGCGCGCACCAAAACATACTAAAATATTTGCATACTTGCCCGGTGGATGATATAATCCCGATTTGTGTCACCTGAAGGCAGTTTCTGCCTGGCAGGCTGTGCGAATTAAAAAAGTATAGGTAAGGTTAGAACTATGAGCGAAGAAACTCTCGTCCCCAACGAAGCGCCGGAAGCCGGCGTGCCACAGGAGACGCCGCAAGCGTCTGCCGCAGAAACGAATGAAGAAACTGTTGAAAAGAAATCGGCGGAACCCCCCAAAAAAACTTCCCAAAAAGCGAAAGCTAAATATTACATCCCGTTAGAGATTGACCAGAAGCTCACCGGCAAAGTGAAGACTCTGGCAGATTTCGGCGCGTTCATTGATTTGGGCATGGCGATTGACGGGTTGGTGCATATTTCCGAACTGGCGCGCCGTCGCGTCCAGAACGTGAAAGATGTGCTTTCGGAAGGGCAGGAAGTGACGGTGTGGGTTAAATCCATTGATACCGAACGTGGTCGGATTGGTTTGACCATGATTAAACCCGTTGAACGCCGCTACAGCGACATCAAAGAAGGCGATGTGCTGGAAGGTGAAGTGAAACGCATCGAAGGTTTTGGTGTGTTTGTGGATGTGGGTTTGGAACGCGAAGGGCTGGTACACGTCAGCGAACTTTCGCACGAATTCGTCAAATCCGCCACCGATGTTGTCTCTGAAGGTGACACCGTGCAGGTCAAAGTGCTGAAAGTGAACGCCCGCAAAAAACAGGTGAACCTTTCCATCAAAGCGCTGCTTGAACCGCCCGCAAAATCGGATGAAGAATTGGCGAAAGAAGAATATTTTGTGGAAGAAGTGAACGAAGAGCCGATGCCCACAGCATTCGCCGCTGCTTTCGCCAAAATCGGCACGCCGGTGAAACAACCGCAAAAACGCCGCGTGAAACGCCGAAAACGCAATCGCCGTCTGGACGATGTCATCGCCCGCACGTTGAAAACCACCGGCGAAAATCAATAATCGTTCAAAAAATCGAAAGACCACCCCACCGCCGGGTGGTCTTTTTTTGCGCCTCATCCGCCAAAAATCCGGAGCAGAATGCTCAATGAAAAGAGGCTGAAGGCGGTTGACACCGCCACCGCACTGCTGACGAAGCGGGTATCACTGCCAAATTCCTCCGCGAGTACGATGGAGATGACCGCCGTGGGCATGCTGGTTTGAATGATGGCAACATTTGCCGTCATCCCGTGCAGCAACAGCACCCGCACCAATGCCACGCCAATCACCGGCGCCAGCAGAAGTTTAATCCCCCCGGCAAAAGAAACCAACGGCAATTGTTTCCCCAATTGCACCCGCGCCAATTGCGCCCCCAAAATAACCAGCATCACCGGCACTGCCGCATTCCCCAACAGCGCAAACGACTTTTCCAGCGGCAGCGGCAGGGCAATCATTCCGAAATTCACCAGCAACCCGGCGAGTAACGCATAGGGCAGCGGCACGGTCAACACATTTTGCAGCGATTTCCACACCGATGCCGACCCGCGCGAGGCGAGAAAAACTCCCAGCGTGTTCGCCACAATTGATGTGCCGGTGTAGATAATTACCGCCCGCCCCAACCCCGTATCACCAAAAGCAAACGCGATGAAAGGCAAGCCGAAATTTCCGGCGTTGATTAATGTCCCGGACAGCGTAAATGCGCTGGCAGTCTTCCGGTTGAGGCGCAGAATCTTCGCCACCACGCCGCTCACCGCCGCCATGATAAGCATCATCAGCACGGTGAACGCCAATAGCTGCCATAATTCTTCCGCCGCCAGTGTGGAACGGCTGACGCTGCTGAAAACCAGCGCGGGACTCGCCAAATAGACCACTATCCGCGACAACGATTTTGTCTCCAGCCGGAAACGTTTGTCCAGCAGAAAGCCCAATCCGGCAATTAAAATGATGGGAAAAAGTACGTTGTAAAATGTCGCCCACATACATCGCCCCTAAAAAAAGCCCATGCAAAACGCGGGGTTCACCCCGGCGGCGACCCCGCGAAATCCACATTTTTCGCTCGTCAATTCAAATTATGTTGCAGATAATCTTCATCGGTTTCATCATCCAGCCACACTTCCGAGTCGTCATCCTCCGCCGACATGAAATCGAACAAAACATCTTCTTCGCCGGAAAGCAGCGTCAGTTCGTCCAGCGCATCTTCCGCGGTGGTGCGCACCGCATCATTCTCCGATGATACCAGCGCTTCCAGCATCGATTGCGCTCGTGTGCCGCCGATTTGCCCCAGCGACCAGATGGCGTTTTGCTGGACTTCCGAATCGGGTTCTTCGTTTATGATGCGGATGAGCCGGTCAACCGCGCTTTTGAGCGCCAATTCGCCGCACGCTCGCGTCGCTTCAAAACGAATCGCGGGCGAGTCGTTGTCCAGTTCGGACAAAACTATCTTTCCCCATGCCTGCGCGTCATAGGTGCGCCCCATGGCAAAAATTGCGCTGACCCGCATCCGTTCGTCTTCGTGGTAATAGGCGGCTTCAATGATACGGCTGATGCCATCCCGGCTGGAAAACGCCAGCGATTCAACGGCGCGGCGCATCACCTCAACATCTTCCGAATCGGCGCGAACGGTGTCGAGCAAAGCTTGTTCCACCAGCTCTTTCACTTCCACATCCATCTCTTCCAATTCGCCCAGATAGATGTACTGCCCCAGAGCGGTGGCGGCGGCGGCGCGCACATCGCGGTGCTGCCCCCGTTTCAAGAGATAAATGAACGGCTGAATCAACGCCGCGGATTCATTTTCCCACAACCCTTTGATTGCCCACGTTTGCGCGCCGGCATCGGTATCCTGCAATGCAAAAATGAAAATCGGGTCGAAGTTGACTTCAAAACTTTCTTCCGCAATTTCCACCAACTGTTGCAAAATTTTTCGACGGCGAGCAGGCGGGATGGTCATCCAAATTTCTTCGACGCGCGCCATTTTTTCATCCGTCAGCATTGACAACTCAAACAACAGGGGAATTCGCAACATCGAACTGTCATCCGCCAGATGTGCGAGTGTGCTTTCAAAATCATCAATCATCGGATGTTCCCTCCTAGGGCCAGAAAAAGGTGCGGGTTTCGCTCTGTTCACTCACCGGCTCGCCGACTTTTTCGCCATTTTCATTGACGGTCACGCGCTCCACAAAAACATACCATTCATATACCCGCCCCGTCCCTTGGTCGGCTTTGCCATAATATTGTTCCGCCGGAATGACCCACGATGTGTTTTTGGTGTTTGTGCCGCCGAAAGCGCGTTCACCGTTTTGCAGCCACGTCATGCGCACGGCATACCATTCATTTTCCGCCAGTTCACCCGCCGGTTCCCACTTTAATTCCACAAGCTGACCGCCGGTGAACTGCACCCCGTCTTCCGGCGCCAGAATCACAATCGAGCCGAAGCGGGGCGTGGGGGTGGGCAATGGGGTGGCGGTGGCGGTGGGCGCGTTGGGGCGGGTCGGCTCCGG
The DNA here is from genome assembly GCA_024278725.1 of Chloroflexota bacterium. Taxonomy (GTDB): domain Bacteria; phylum Chloroflexota; class Anaerolineae; order 4572-78; family 4572-78; genus JANTHQ01. The sequence continues at coordinate 1,517 of JAJRSQ010000013.1, read as the reverse complement.
CGTCGGGGTTTCGGTGGGGGTTTCGGTGGCGGTCGCCGTCGGGGTGGCGGTGAGCGTGGGCGACGGCGTGACGGTCGGTGTCGGCGTTTCGGTGGCGGTGGGGATGAGCGTCGGGGTGGCGGTGGCAGTGGGGGTGGGGGTTTCGGTGGGCGGATTAATCCACTGCGCCGCCCGCTGTGATTGCGTTTTCACCGTCGGAACAATCGCCAGCGCGCCCCAAACAACTAAAACCACCGCAACTGCCGCCACGGCTATCGACAAATACGGCAACGGTTGCGGCCCAAGATTTGCACCGCAGGTGGGGCAAACGGTCAAATAATCGGGCGCGGCGGTATGACAATTTTTGCAACGGATGATGCGGGTCGGTTGGTCGGTCATGGTTATTTTCGAGGTGCTTGTTTTCTGTCAGATTATCTGAAAATGCCGGAAACGTCTATCGGCGATGTCACATCATAATAGCTGATAATCAACATCAACGCAAGCAACAAAACCAGTCCCGCAAAATGGATGGCGCCTTCTTTCTCCGGCGGCACTCGTTTTCCGCGAATGGCTTCAATAACGATGAACATGATTCGCCCGCCGTCCAGCGCGGGGATGGGCAGCAAGTTGGTGATGCCGAGCGCGGTGCTCAGGATTGCCACCACAAATAAGATGGGATACGCGAGATTGGTGCGCTGTGAGGCTTGAACGGCGGAATCGGTGATTTGATAGATTCCGGCGGGACCCACCGGGCGGGCTTGCTCGGCGGGGATGATGTTGCGCGCAACTTCAATCGGCACGGTGAAGGTTTGCAGAATGATTCTGCCGGTTGCCGCAAAACCACTGACAATCGCCCGCCCCGGCGGCATTCGGGTGATGCGCTCTTCCAGCACGTTGGTGGTGATGGTTGCGCCAAAACTGGCGACCGGCTCCGCCACATCCACTTTGGGGTCGGTGATTTCCGCGCTATCTTCCGGCACGGGTTGCGGCTCCAGCGGTAGCAGCATCTTTTCGTCCCCCCGTTGAATGCCCAGCCGCACCACCTTACCGACGTTGGCGCGCACATAGGCATCAAGCTGCGGTACAACCGCCAGAATCACATCGTCGGCGGTCAGCAGGATGTCGCCGGGCTGTACGCCGGCAATATCGGCGGGGGAATTGGGGGTCACGCTGTTGACCACCAGTTCAGTGTATTTGGTGAAAATCCCCACCCCCATCGAACCTTCGCCGGGGGGCGGATTGACGCGCGGAACCAGCGACACCTGCAACAGTTCGCCGTCCCGTTCCAGCGTCAGCGTCACTTCTTCACCCCGATGTGCGCGGGTGAACGCCACCAGCTCATTCGAGGAGTCAATCGGTTCGCCATTGGCTGCCACGATGATGTCATGCGGCAAAATTCGCGCTTTCGCCGCCGGTGAACCGGGAACGACGTCGGTGACATAGGTGGGACCAATCGGTTCCGGTTGCCCGGTCATGAACATGATGGCGAAGACAATCACGGCGGTGATGAGATTCATCGCCGCACCGGCAACCAGCAC
>JAJRSQ010000200.1 GCA_024278725.1 Chloroflexota bacterium | reverse complement strand
GAAAAACAGGAGGGTTTTCATGAAAACTGTACGTATTCTTGGGAAAATTTTGGCATTGGTCGGGTTTTTATTTTCTGCCACACCAATATTCGCCGCGGGACCACCGGTGGTCATCAATGAAGTGATGTACGACACACCCGATGAATGGGTAGAGTTGTATGTTAATAGCACGCCGGGTGATATGGCGGGCTGGACACTACAGGACACTGCCGGAAATATATACACATTTCCGTCAATTTCTCCAAATGTCGGCGAATATATTATTTTGCACACCGGCTCCGGTACGGATGATATGACGGGACCGGTTTACGAGTTGTATTGGGGACGTGGTGCCGGTGTATGGAATAATACCGGCGATGAAATTTTGCTCACTGACGGGACAACCGGGGTAGACTACATCGCCTACGAAGGAGCATCACAAACCATCAACGGTTCGTTAACGTGGACAGGTCCGAACCCCTCTGCCGCTCCCGGCAATGCCATTGCTTTGAATGATTTGGGTGTAGATACCGACTCCGGTGCCGGGTGGCATGAAGTACTGCCCCCCACTCCGTCTAGTGTGGCTGCCGCTGCCAATTGGTTGCTCTCCCAGCAGGATATAACGGGCGGCTTTCCGTGGACATCCGGCGGCAGTGTTACCAACAACACTCAGGGTCCCACTGCACAAGCAGAGCTGATGGCATATACCCATTTGAGCAATGTTGCTTATTTGAACTCTGCTGTCGCCACCGGGGATTATCTGGTTCCAACATATCCTCGCACATACACGGATGGCGACCCTCGTTTTGCCTCGCATGACCCTCTCTTTTTGGAAAAATTGAGCATTGTCTCCAACACCACAACGTATGCCGATTTTTTGCAAACTAACTTTTGGGATAAGCTGACGGCAGGGGTGTATGGCGAAACCAATGACCAGAATGCAGGGGCGTATGCTACAGCGGGGGTTGATGGCCGACAAGCTCAAGGGCTCGTGGCACTGTCTCCGTGGGATTTGTCAGCAACATCCATTGCCGCGCATATTGCCGGAGAAACCACTATCCGTGATGCGTTTATCTATTCGGGTGTATTGGAAGGATTGAACCGTACCACAGCCGGGGATACCTTCGAGGTGATAGGACTTGCCGGCGCGGTTTGGGCTTCAGCGGAAACGGGGGTAGACCTTGACCCCACGACGGGCGCTTACGCTGCTGACAATACCACCGCCGACCTTGCGGCACGATTGGCGGGTGTGCAACTCAGCACTCTCGACGCACATTCCGGAGGATGGGCGGCTCAATTCCCCGGTGTACCGACACAATTTACGCGCACCGTTACCGGCACATGGCAAGTAGGTTTCGGTAATGCTTTTGACACAACTTTGACCAAACAATTCGCCAATGTGACTAACAGCCAAATTAGTTTTGCTATGCGCCGTAACATTGAGCAGGATTGGGATTACGGGCAAGTCCTGATTTCTTCGGATGGGGTGAATTTTACACCACTTGCCGGCACATATACCACTACCAGCGATCCCTATGGGCAAAATCCCGGCAACGGTATCACCGGTTATGAAACGGGTGATGTTGTTGTGACCGAAACGATGACCATTCCCGGTTTCGTTTCCGGTAATACATATTGGGTGCGTTTCCGTTTTATTGCTGACGGGGCGGCATCCGGCAATGGTGGTTCATCATTGCCCTTCAACTGGGAAATTGACAACATCACCGTGAATGGCATCACTGATGATGCGAGCAGTGACAACGGTTGGGTGGTTGAAGCTCGTGCAGTGCAAAATGCTGATACGCAGGTGACTGCCTATGCTGTGATGGCGCTACAGGCTTTTGATGCAACATTATATCACAACCAAATTGCGCAAGGCGTGGCATATTTACGTCGAGTGCAAGCAACAACGGGACAAATATTGACTTCACCGGGAGCCAGTCCCACGACGGGAGGAGGCGTGGAAGTCCATGCCGAGGCGCAACGAGCGCTCATTGCCGCCGCTCCCGGCGCGGTATGCGTGGACGATGGCTTCACCGGCAGTAGTTTTGGTGATACACTTGACGGTTCCGGGTGTGGTATGGGGTCGGTTGTTTTCGGTTATGACGCTTTTGCAACTATCACCGACGGTATTGACGCGGTGGCGACGGCGGGAACAGTCAACGTTGCCGATGGGCGATACCCGGAAACATTGAATTTCACCAAAAATGTGACCATCGCCGGGCAGAGCGAAGCGGGAGTGGTGATTGATACCCACACATTCAATAGTTACGGACTGCACGCTTATGGAGATGCGGTGGATGTTACTTTACGGAACTTTACACTCATCGGTCCAATGCCAACCGCTTCCGGCTACGGTATCAAAATTGCGGGCGACAACGCCCGCGCGACCATCGAAAATGTGACGGTGACCGATAGCGGACGTTCCGGGATTGACCTGAACGGACTGGCGGCGGTGACCATCACCGATGTAACTGCGCAGAATAACGGCGGGGTGGGGCTGGCGCTCACCGACAGCAGCAATGCCACCGTCAGCGGTTTGACCACTGCCGGCAATGGCTGGGGCGGCGCGGCGGTGTATGTGTACGGCAACTATTACACGCTCGGCTCCGATGGGGTGGTTTTCACCGGCACGAATACCTTCGGCGAAATGCTGGCGCTCACGCTGGAAGCCACACCGACCCCCGCCGGGGCGACGCTGGCGAACATTACCAATCTCACTTTGCCTGCCGAGCTATCGCACAGCGTGCAGGGTTTGGGCTTTGAATCGTTGCGGATAGATTACACCATCAACCTGACCAATGCCCTCACGGCGGGGGTGGGTGGCGCGCCGCTCGCTTACGCCCGCGAGCTGGCGACCGGCGATTTTTACGTCGGGGCGGGGATGAGCATTCAAACCGCAGAAACCGCCGCCGCCGATGGCGATACCATCCGCGTGCTGGATGGTACGTTCACCGAGCAGGTGATGGTGGACAAAAGTGTGTCGTTGGTGGGGAACGGTGCGGCGAACACCATCATCCAATCGCCGCCGACGCTCTCACCCTGTTTCACCACCAGCTATACCGCTTATCCCATCGTATGCATCACCAACACCGCCGGAGCGCAGTTGGACGGCTTTACCATTGACGGGGCGGGGCTGGGGAACGCGAATTACAAATTTATGGGCGTTGCTTTCCGCAACGCGGGCGGTACGGTGCAGAACAGCGCCATCCAACGCATCGAAGATACGCCCTTCAGCGGCGCACAGCACGGGGTGGCGTTGTACGCCTACAATGATGATGGTGTCACCCGCGCCATCACCGTGACCAACAACATTTTCACGGATTTCCAGAAAAATGCGATGGCGCTCGCTGCCGGTGCGACCACTGAACTCACCCTTTCCGTGACCGGGAATCAGATTTCAGGCAAAGGAGCAACGCCGACTACCGCGCAGAACGGCATCCAAACCTATGGGGATTTGATTACCGGCGTAATTTCGGGGAACACGGTTTCCGGCATCGCCTACGATGGCGCATCGTGGGTGGCGTCGAGCATCCTCAATATTTTCAGCAACCTTTCCATTGAAAATAATGTTGTCACGCAGGCGCAGGTGGGAGTGTACAACTGGGACGGTTCCGCGGATATTGCCTCCAACACGATTGGTGTGGTGAAAGCGGGCGATTATTCCTACGGTATTGTCGCCACCGACCCGCCCGACGCGTTGCCGTCGCCGTTTGAAGCCGTGTTGTCGCCCGGTGGTACGCTTGCGCCGCGTGCGAAAACACTAGCCGCCACCGTTGCGCTCACCCCGGCTATCACTGTGACCATTCGGAGCAATACCATTTCCGCCAGCGGGGTGGATACCTACACCTTCGGCATTGAAGCGGATGCAGGCTATGGCGTAAATTACCTGAATTTGACCGTTGACGGCAACGCTATCACCGGTTTTGACGAGGGGTTGGTGTTGTACCAAACTACTATTTACGGGCAACCCGGATTTGCGTCCGTCACGGTGAGCAATAACACGCTCACCAACAACGGGGTGGGCATCGACAGTTACTATAACACCGGCACGACGATTCTTTCCGGCAACACCCTCACCGGCAATACCGATGGACTGTTCATCACCGGCGCAACCGCGCTCACCCTCACCGGCAACATCGTTTATGCCAACACCAACAACGGTATGACCATCGCGGATGACCTTTCCGCCGCCGGCGTGACCGCCGTCAACAACCAATTCTGCGATAACGGCACAGCGGGCATCGAAAATCAGTTCATCACCACCACCCTGACCGCTACCGGCAACTGGTGGGGTGCGGTGGATGGTCCCGGACCCGTCGCCACCGGCAATGGCGACGGCGTGAGCGCAGGTGTGGATTACAGCAACTTCATCATCACCCCGCCGACCACCGGACCGTGCCAAGTTGCCAACCTGACCATCGCCAAAGCGACCGACCCCGCCACCGGCGAAACGGGCTTCACCTTCGGTGGTGATTTGGGCGCATTCTCGCTCGATGATGGCGGCAGTCAGCTCTTCCAACTGACGCCGGGGACGTACACCATCACCGAAACCGCCAAATCGGGCTGGGAATTGACCGGTACCGTCTGCACGGTGGACAGCACGCCGCTGACGAACGGGGTGTCCGTGCCGCTCGCGCGGGGGGATGATGTGACCTGCACCTTCACCAACGACCCGCTCCCGAACATCACCCTCAGCAAAACGGCGGCGGCGTTGACCATGCCCGAATCGGGCGGGGTGATGACCTTCACGGTGCGCATCACCAACACCACCGCCGAAACGGTCGCGCTGACCACCCTGACCGATGATGTCTTCGGCGATTTGAACGGGCGCGGCACGTGCGCCACCGGCGGCGATGTCCCCGCGAATGGCAGTACATCATGCGTCTTCACCGAAACCATCACCGGCAATGCGGGCGACATTCACACCGACACCATCACCGCCACCGTCACCGATGGCGAAGCGAATACCGCCGCCGCTGCGGACGGCATCACCATTTCATTCACCGATGTGAAACCGGCGATTCGACTTACCCAAACGCCTGCCCCCGCCGTGCTGCCCGAACCGGGCGGGGTGGTGACATTCACGGTGCAGGTGGATAACCTCGGTGTGGAGCCGGTACTGCTGGTGACCCTGTACGATGATACCCTCTATCGCGGTCAGGGGAATTTGAACGGACTGGGCGATTGCGCCGTCGGCGGCACAATTCCGGCGGGGGATGGCTACACCTGCACCTTCACCAAAACTGTGTCGGGCACGGCGGGCGATACGTTCCGCAACAGTGTGCTGACATCTGTGGTGGATGATGAAAATAATGTCGTCTCCGCCAGCGATACCGCCACCGTCACCCTTTCCAATGTGAATGACGCGCCAACGTTCACCGGCACGCCCGTCACCACCGCCACCGAAGATGTGCCGTTCAGCGACACCATCACCGCCAGCGATGTGGACGCGGGCGACGTGCTGACCATCACCGCGCCGATACTGCCGGCGTGGCTCACCCTCACCGATAATGGCGACGGCACGGCGGACTTGTCCGGCACGCCCGCCAACGCCGATGTCGGCACGCATCCGGTCTCACTGCTGGTCACGGACACGGGCGGGTTGACCGACACCCGGCAATTCACCATCACCGTTGCCAACGTCAACGATGCCCCGGTCTTCACCAGTACCCCGCCGTCCACTGCCACCATCGGCAGCGCCTACACCTACACCATTACCGTGGAGGATGTGGATGCGGGCGACGTGCTGACCATCACCGCGCCGTTGTTGCCCGCGTGGCTCACCTTCACCGATAATGGCGACGGCACGGCGACGCTCACCGGCACACCCGCCACCGATGACGCGGGCGATAACCCCGTCACGCTGCAAGTCAGCGACGGCACGACGACGGTGAGCCAGCAATTCGGCATTCTGGTTTCCGAACCCGCCGGTGCGGGGCAGAATATTCTCATCTTCCTCCCGCTGGTGATGAAATAGCAGAAATTTTTTGATTGTGTTGCAGGGGCACGCCGTCGCGCGTGCCTCTGCGTTTTTAAATATCCATCAGGATTCTTCTCATCACTTCCCCCCAAACTATTTTTTTGACTCCACCGCTTTGCGAGTTTTGCCCTTCGTTGGGTATAATACCGGCTATGATTGGAAATAGTGCGTTGGACAAATTGCGAATACTGGTCACGTCCGAAAACCCAACCGTTGCGCTGGCGGGGTTGTTGATGGTCATTCTCGGTGCGGGGGCGCTGGTGGGCGTTCTGTTTGGCGGGCTAGGACCGATTCTCGCGGTGGGATTGCTGGCGGTGGCTGTCGCCGCCTTTCTGATGCTGCGCAGCATCCAGTGGGGTTTTGTGGCGTTGCTGGGGCTGATTATCCTGCTGCCATACGCCGCGTTTCCATTTAAAATAGGGTTCACGCCCACCTTTATGGATGCGATTCTGGGAGCGTTGTTCGGTGTATGGTTTTTGCGCATCGTCACCGGCAGCGATACCACCTTTGTCGGCTCATCGCTTGGCGCGCCGATTTTCGCCTTTCTGGCGTGGGCGGTGGTCGCTTTCATCGCCGGGCTGGCGCACGCCTCCCTTTCGCCCACCACTCTGCGCAACTTCGCCGAAGTGCTGCTGGTGGTACTCCTCTTTTTTGCCGCCATCAATCAGGTCAAAACAGTGGCGCAATTGGAGCAACTCTCGCGGGTCATCCTTCTCAGCGGCGGATTGATGTCGGCGTTGGGCATCGTCTTTTATGTCATCCCCGGCGCGTGGACGGTGGCGATACTCTCCCGTTTGCGGGTGTTCGGCTACCCCACCGAGGGCATCCTGCGGTACATTGAGGACAGTCCCGACAACGCCATGCGCGCCATCGCCACGTCCATTGACCCCAACGCGCTCGGCGGGTTGCTGGTCATCCTCACCATTATTGCAGTGACATTTCTGCTGGCGAAAAATCCCGTTATACCCCGGCGGTATCTGGTGCTCATCACCGGCTTGATGGGCGCGCTGCTCTACCTCACCTATTCGCGCGGCTCGCTGTTGGGGGTGGTTGCCGCGCTGGGGGTGCTGGGGCTGCTTCGTTATCGAAAATTAATTGTGTGGATGGTCGTCGGGGCGGGGTTGATGGCGATTTTGCCGCAGACGCAACTATATGTTTCGCGGTTTTTGGAAGGGGTGCAGGGGGCAGACCTCGCCACGCAGATGCGCTTCGGGGAATACAAGGATGCGCTCATCCTCATCTCCCGTTATCCGGTGATGGGCGTGGGCTTCTCCGGCACGCCGGACATTGACCTTTATTTGGGGGTATCGAATCTCTACCTGTTAATTATGGAAGAAATGGGCGCGGTGGGGGTGACGCTGTATCTGCTCATCAGCGCGGTTTTTTTCAGCGTGGCGTACCGCACATGGAGACGACTCCCCGCCGGTCACCGGCTGGAAGCGCCGCTGCTGGGTTACACGCTCGCCGTTTTCGGGGCGATGGTCAGCGGGATTTTCGACCACTTTTTCTTCAACATCACCTTCACCCATCTGGTTGCCCTCTATTGGCTTTCTATGGGTTTCGGAATGGTTGCTGTGCTGTTGGCGCAGCAGGAACCGGAATCATCATCAAACACTGAACACACATAGCGAATCAGGAGGATACTATGTTTGAAATCAGCACCAAAGAATTACGCCGCTGCGATGTCGTCCGCGTTAAAGGGCGGGTGAATAGCGAAACCGCGCCGGAATTGAAAGCGGCGTTCGATGCCATTATGAACGCGGGACGCTTTAAAATTGTGCTTAATCTGGGCGATGTGACTTTTATGTCCAGCGCCGGGCTGCGCCAATTGCTGGATGCGCTGAAAACGTGCAAACGGTGGAATCGCGGCAATCTTGTTTTGGCGAATGTGCCTGTCAATCTCAAAGAAGTGCTTGACTTGGCGGGGTTGACGGAATTATTCCTCATTTATGATGATGAGACTGACGCGGTGGGGAGTTTTTAGCGAAAATATGGCAGATGCTTCCCTCAGAATTGCAGGATTGTATAAAAATCTCAACACGATTGCCCGCTTTGTCACCGAATGGGCGGTGGAAATCGGGTTTGATGACCGCGCAGTATATGCCTTGCAGATGGCGGTGGATGAAGCGTGCAGCAACATCATCGAGCACGCATATGGCGGCGAAGGCAAGGGCGATATTGTGCTGGAATGCACCCCCAAAGATGACGGTTTGCAGGTGAAAATCGTCGATTTCGGCGTTGCCTTTGAGCCGGAATCCATCGCCGCGCCCGAACTGGACGCGCCCCTTGATACCCGCTCGGCGGGGGGATTGGGGCTGTTTTTGATGCGTCAACTGATGGACGATGTTCGGTTTGAGTTTAAACCCGGAGAAAACACGTTGTATCTTTTCAAACGATTGGAAACCACGGCATGACCACCCCGTCCGCCGCGCAGACCCCGCCCCCCGCAACCGACGGCATCTGGCAACAACTGCTTGACCTGAACCGCGCGATGCTCACAGAAAATTCCCCCACTCGACGGCGAGCAAAATTGTTGCAGATATTGGCAGAACTCACCCGGCATCCCGCGCAATTATGGCTCGCCGGGGACGGCACAAGCGCATTTGCGCATCTGCCGCCGGTGATTGAGCAGGCATACACCGCGCAATCCCCCATCACCGACCCCGACGCGCCGGTATTTGTCGCCATCCCCGTGGTACACCCCGAACTGGCGCGGACGGTGGCGGTGGTATATGGCGCGTTCAAAAATCTCCCCCCGGTGGTTACGGATGCCCTGCTGGCGCAGGTGCAGCTCACCGCCAAAATCAACAGCCTCGACCATCGCACCGGGCAATTGATGACCATTGCCGAAGTGAGCCGCGCCATCGCCACCGAGTTGGACGTGGATAAACTGCTCCAACGGGTTGCAGACCTGCTCACCGAGCGGTTTGATTTTCAGTTTGTCCACATTTTTGTGGTGCATCCTGAACGCCGTTGGGTGGAGTTGAAAGCGGGGCGCGGGGTGTATGTGGATTACGCCCGTCATGAATTATCGGTCAGCATGGACAACAAAAAGGGGGTCATTCCCTGGGTGGCGCGCACCGGACAATCTGCGCTCATCAACAACGTGGAAGAGGACACCCACTTCACCCCGATTTCACTGCCGGGGGTCGAAATTCGCTCGGAGTTGACTGTGCCGCTGGTTTTCGGCGGGGCGGTGCTGGGGGTGTTCGATATTGAAAGTGAACGGCTGAACGCCTTCACCCCCAACGACCAATGGCTGCTGGAAACGTTGGCGGCGAATATTGCGGTGGCGCTGCGCAATGCGATGCTCTATCGCTCGGCGCGGTGGCGCGGCAAAGCCGCCGAAAGTTTGCGCCAAATCGCCAAGGTGGTGCGCGCACGGGAGTCGCTGGACAATTCTCTGATTGCCATCCTTGAAGAACTGGCGGGCATTCTGCCCCTCACTTTCGCCACCATTTGGCAGAAAACCGAGCGCGGTTATCGCTTCAAAACGGGCTACCGCTTGCCCAAAGACCCGCCGACGGGTGAAATGGCGCACCTCTGGTTCGACAGAGTGGTGGCGGCGCAATCGTCGCTGGTGCGCCAACCCACCGACCCCGTGCCGCCGCTCGCGGAGGGCTTTCCGCCCCACCATTCCGCGGTGAGCGCGGTGCTGGCAATTGACGAAAAAATTTACGGGGTGCTGGTGCTGGTGCATCGCAAACCCAACCGCTTCGGCGCGGAAGCCCGACGGCTGACCGAAATTTTTGCCAGTCAGGCGGCATTCCTCATTCAGACGGCGCAACTGCTGGCGGTACAGCAGGCAGAGCAGCAACTCCGGCGCGAACTTTCGCTGGCGCGGGAAATTCAGGAATCGTTTCTGCCCGACGACCTGCCCTCGGTGCCGGGCTGGGAAATTGCCGACAAATGGAAAATGGCGAAGGAAGTCGGCGGCGATTTTTTCGACGTTTTCCCGCTACCCGACAATCGCCTGCTCATCATCATCGCCGATGTGGCGGACAAAGGCTTGCCCGCCGCCCTGTTCATGGCGCGCACCACCTCGCTGGTGCGCGCAACCGCCGTGGAACTGCATCAGCCGCGCGACATTCTGGCGCGGGTCAATCATCTGCTGGCGGAAAAAGCATCGCAGGGGATGTTCGTCACCGCTTTTTGCGCCGTGCTCGATACCGCCACCGGCGAAATGACCTACGCCTCGGCGGGACACAATCCGCCCATTGTGGTGCGCCCGGACGGGCAACTGGACACCCTGCGCACCAAAGGGATTGTGTTGGGCGTGATGGATCCCTTCCATTTTGAACAGAAATCTACCGTCCTCAACCCCGGCGACGGGGTGCTGTTTTATACCGACGGCGTGACGGAAGCCTTCAACGACGCCGAAGAAATGTTCGGCGAAAAACGACTGCGCGAGACCGTGCAGCGTATGCGGCGGCGACCGGCGGCGGATGTGGTGCAGAATATCCACGACGCGGTGATGTCGTTTGCCCACCCGTACCCGCAATCGGACGATTTCACGCTGCTGATGATTCGCCGCGACGCCCAATCCCCCCCAAAAAGGAACACCCATGACTGATATCCCCCTCACTTCCCCGCCCAAACCGAACCCCGCCGTGCTGGAAGAACGCTGGCTGCACGGGGTGATGGTCTGGTTTCAATCGTTCCGCGAGCGTCCCCTGTGGTGGAACGCCCTGACGCTGCTGGTGATGTTCCGCCTGATTTTCGCGCTGTGGGAAGTGGTTGCGCCGCCGCTGGCAGTGGCGGGAACCGCCATTTTCGTGGCGGCAGTCCTGCTCGACGGGCTGCTGCTGTGGGCGCTGCCCCTCAAAAAAATCTCATTCGGGCATCTTGAACCGCAACTTTTGGTGATGATGATTCCCCGTTTGCTGGTGCTGGCGGCATCGCTGGTGCTGGCACGATGGAATATCATCGCCGGGCTGGGGCTGTTCGCCGGTTTGCAGACGCTCGGCTCGGTGGCGTATTTTTGGGGGATGGTCATTGAACCGCACCGGCTCGAACTTTCCACCCTGGACCTTTCCGCGCCGCAATTCCCCGCCGATGCGCCGCCCGTGCGCATCCTGCACCTCAGCGATTTGCACGTGGAGCGGCTCACCGCGCGGGAAGCGCGGGTGCTGGAAATCATCGCGGAAGCCGCCCCCGACCTCATCGTCATCACCGGCGATTTCCTGAACCTGTCATACAACAACGACCCCGAGTCGGTGGCGCAGGTGCGCGCGTTCCTGAAAAAGATTCACGCGCCGCACGGCGTATTCGCCGTGTTGGGCAGTCCGCCGGTGGATTTGCCCGAAATCGCCGCCGGGCATTTCGACGATACCGGCATCACCCTGTTGCGGCATGATGTCCACCCGCTCGATTTGGGCGACGGGCGGCGGGTGACGCTACTGGGGATGGACTGCACCCACGATATGGCGTTTGATGAGCATCAATTTTCGCAATTGGCGGCGCGCATCCCCGCCGACGCGGGCGCGACCGTGCTGTTGTACCATTCGCCGGAATTGATGCCCTTCGTCCAGAAATTCGACGTGAATCTGTATCTGTGCGGGCACACCCACGGCGGGCAAGTGCGCGTACCGGGCTACGGCGCAATCATCACCAGCGCCAGCACCGGCAAACGGTATGAAATGGGGCGCTACGACGAAAACGGCACCACCCTGTACGTCAGTCGCGGCATTGGGCTGGAAGGGTTGAGTGCGCCGCGGCTGCGTCTTTTCTGTCCCCCGGAAATGACACTGGTGACCCTGCGCGGGGAAAAAGGGGATGACCGACCATGACCGAGCTGACATTATCGGAAATACGGGAACACCTGCTGGCAAAAAAAGGGACGACGGAGGAAATGCCCTTCGGACCTGATGTGCTGGTGTTCAAAGTGTTGGGCAAAATGTTCGCGCTGGTGGCGCATCGGGACTCGCCGTTGCGGGTGAGTCTGAAATGTGACCCCGATTTGGCGCTGACCCTGCGGGCGGAATATGAGGCGGTCATTCCGGGGTATCACCTGAATAAAAAACACTGGAACACCGTCATCCTCGGCGGCGATGTGCCGGACGACACCCTGCGCGGCATGATGGATATGTCGTATGATTTGGTGGTGCGGGGACTGAAGGCGTCGCAACGGAAACAATTGTCGGCGCGGTGAGAATTTGCGCCGGGCGTTTACGGTTTCGGGATTCTATGGTAGCATTGGGGTAGGGGAGATTGTGCGGGGGATGAAGTCGGGTCAATTGGGAGTGTTGGGCTTCACATTTAACTTCTACAGGGGTTAGCAATGAAAGCATCCGAAACAAAATTTCAACCAATTATTGAAGGTACGAAGCAATATATTGTACCATTGTTTCAACGTGCGTAT
>JAJRSQ010000199.1 GCA_024278725.1 Chloroflexota bacterium | reverse complement strand
CGGTCTTCGCCCTGCGCGATATTGATTTGACGAAAATCGAATCTCGTCCGTTGCAGGGGGAACGCTGGCAATACTTTTTCTATCTCGATTTTATCGGCAGCCGTACAGAACTTCATTGCCAAAACGCGCTCAATAATCTGCAGGAAATCACCGGCTTTTTGCGCGTCTTGGGTTCGTACCCCAGAGGAGTGTGACGATGACGATTATCAGTGTTTTTGGGAGCAGCGCGCCGCAACCCGGTTCGGCGGATTATGAATTGGCGCGGCAGATGGGGCAATTGTTGGCGGCGGCGGGCTTCGCGGTGCAGACCGGCGGCTATGGCGGGGTGATGGCGGCGGCGAGCCGGGGCGCGGCGGAAGCGGGCGGCGAAGCCATCGGCGTGACCTGCGCCCAAATTGAAGCGTTCCGTCCCATGCCACCCAACGAATGGGTGACCCGGGAAATCAAGCATGAAACGCTGCGCGAGCGGCTGGCGTATCTGGTGGAACACAACGACGGCATCATCGTGATGCCGGGCGGCGTCGGCACACTGACCGAACTGTCCCTGAGCTGGAGTCTGGTGCAGGTCGGGGAAATCTCGCCGCGCCCCATTGTGGCGGTGGGAGGCTTGTGGGCGCGCACCATCAACGCATTTTTATCGCCCGAATATGTCCCCGAACAATACGCTGCATTGGTGCAGCTCGCCAAAACGCCGAAAGATGCCCTGTCGATTTTGACCCGGCAAAAGCCGTAAACGGAGGTGGCGATGACAAATATTGTGGTGCGTCCGGCAGAAGTGAGCGATATTGAAAGCATTGCCCAATTGCGTTCCATCGGGTTCGGAACCGATGCCGCCGTAGTGCGGGCGCACATCAAAAATAATCCGCGCTACACCATCAGAGATATTGTGATGGCGGATGTGGACGGCGAAAGTTGCGGCACTGCCTGCGCCTTTTCCGCGCCGATGTGGCTCAGCGGCGTGCCCGTTTCGATGGGGGCGGTGGCGGGCGTGACCACCCATCCCCGCTACCGGATGAAGGGTGTTGCCAAAGCGATGATGCTGTATCTGATGCGGAAAATGGCGGATGACGGGCTGGCAATTTCCACCCTTTTCCCCGCCGAGCATACCATGTATTATCGGTACGGGTATGGCGAAGCGGCAATTTGGCATCATTACAGCATCAACCCACAGAATATCCCCTTTTTTGATGAAATTTCGGCGGTGCGACCGTACCGCGATGATGACCGTCCCGCACTGCAATCGTTGTATCGGGGGACGCAACTCAGCCGGAACGACGGGCGATTGTCGCGCCCGACGGCGTGGTGGGAGCGTTTCACCGATGCGGCACAGCGCACGGGGATGCGTCGGTTGATGGTGTTTGACGATGACGGCGTTGCGGGATATGTGAAATTGGTGCTGGATGCCAAAAAAACGTTGCGCATCAATGAATTGGTCGCCCATACCGATGCCGCGTATCGGGGATTGTGGGCATACGTTGCCGCCCAGCCGGAAGTGACCGCCATCAAATATCACGCCCCCGCCGATGAACCGTTGTATCATCTGCTGAACACCCCCACCGACAGTTTCGGCGGCGGACGCGGTTGGATATTCAACGATATTTTTCACGCCACATCCACCTTCATGCTGCGGGTGATAAACCTTGCCCAAGCCCTTACCGAGCGATTTTATCCCGCCAATTTGCAGGGGCAGGTGACGCTGAAAATCGCCGACCCGCAATTACCGCACAACTCGACGCCGCTGCAATTTCGGGTGGTGGACGGGCGCGCGGAGACGCATCCCGCTTCGGCGGACGCGGTGGATGTGGAGACCGACATCATCACCTTCTCAAAAATCTACTGCGGATTTTTGCATCCCGCGCACGCCCGCCGACTGGGGAAGCTCACCGCCGGTGACGCCGCCGTCGAATGGTTGGGGCGGGCGATGGCGACTCGCCCGCTGTACATCCATCCCACCGATTGGTTTTAGAGTCTATCCGTAAAATAGTGGCGTGTACTTGGGCGTGTTGACGTTTAGCCAATTTCATTGAAAAATCAGACCTTTGTGGCTGCCCCTACGCCGGAAAACGCGTCATTCTGCCATAAAAGATAAAACGGGCTCAATCAGAATCTAGGGGGAATTTATGAAATGTCATTGCGAGGCGCGTTTTTTGCGCCGACCTGTGCCCCAACGGGGCAAGCAATCTCCGCTGACGTTCATAGAGATTGCACCCTTCGGGCATTTTCAACTTCGCTTCGCTCGCAATGACAAACCCCCTGAATTCCTAAAGACCCATAAAACGTCAACACAATCTAAATCACGAATGGAACGAATTGACTAATATCACGAATGTTTATCGGTTATTTGTGCCATTCGAGCATTTGTGATATTCGTGATTTTGTTTTCCCCTAACGCACAATAATTTTACAGATAGACGCTTAATGTCTTCACGGCAGCGTCATCCTCAAAACAGCCCTCTGCAACGACAGGGCTGTTGCAAAGTCGCTTGACAAACAATACTTTGCGCAGGAAATGTAGGGGCACGCTGCAGCGTGCCCCTACAACGCCACCGATTTTCGTTAAAATCGGAAGAAAATGCGTAAGAACGGCTCGCAAATCGCCCCTGCGGCGTGAAATCATGAAAACCGGCAACCTTAAACTTTACTTTGCAACAGCCGTGTCTGCAACGAACGCCAATCTTTACTTCAATTGCAGACTATGGTATAATTTTGACGTTACGTCAACTTGAATGAGTGAACGAATCGTGAAACCGTTGGACACACCGCCCCAATATTTAAACGAATGGGCACAAAAAATCAAACGCGTCGGGCTAGCCACCCCCGCGATTTTGGCGTTGGAAACGCACAAGCCGCTCAGCTTCATTTTGAGTCAAATGATGCTGGTGGGGCAACCGATGCTCGATTTTTTCCTGCCCCGACATTTCTCAAACAATGCGGTGCAACTATTTTCCGACCGTCAACGGTTGGAACAATTCATTGATGCATTGGAAGAAAAATGATTTCGATTTCTGCGGCATTGAGTTTGATACTATTAATAATCTTCAGTGTGTTGATTCTGTATTTTGCCGTGCGCGCCAAAGACCACCGCATCCCGTCTTTGCGCCCCATCCCCGCTTTTGACGCGCTGAAAAACCAGGTCGCTGAATCTATTGAGGCGGGCAAACAGGTACATCTCGCGGTGGGAACCGGACGCATCACCGATGCCATCACCGCCGACACGCTGATGGGCATTGAAACGCTATCGTACATCGCCGCAAAAACCGCGCCCGCAAAAACATCGCCGGTGGTCACCGCCGCCGACCCCGTGGTGGCGATGTT
>JAJRSQ010000198.1 GCA_024278725.1 Chloroflexota bacterium | reverse complement strand
TCGCCGTGGATGATGACCTCGGCGACGGAATTCAGGGGGCGGGGGTGGTAAAAATAATGCCCGATGCCGCCGGAGAAAAAGAGGGTCGTGCCGGTGGCGGGTATCGGACTGGGCGCGGTGAGCATCAACGCCTCAGCCGGCGCATCGGTGGTTCCCGCCAGCAGATGTACCGTCAACGCCGCCATTCGGTCGGTGAAACGGCGTAACTGCGCCAGCGTGGGGGTGTCGCCAATTTTTATGGGCGATTGAATCGCGTTCAAAATATGTTGCGCCGGTTCGGCAATGTGGGTGATGTGCCCGGTGGCGGGGTCGAGCTGTAAAATTCTGCCGCCGTAATTCATCGCCGCCGAAGCGAGCAGTTCCCCTTGCCGGAAGACCGCGCTGTTCGCCGAACCGCCGCCGATGTCAATGTTGGTCACGGTGCAAAAATGTTCCACGGAATATGTCGCCGCGCCCGAGCCGCGCCCGGAAATCATCGACTCCAGATGCGGACCGGCAACCGTCACCACAAAATCGCCCGCCAGCGCCGAGACAGCATCCAGAATGGTGTCGGCGTTTTTCTTTTTCGCCGTTTCGCCGGTGATGATGACCGCGCCCGTTTCCACCGTTTCGGGGGCAATGCCCGCGCGGCGATATTCCTGCCGCAGAATTTCTTCCAGCGCCGTCGCATCCACTTCATCCGCGCCCAAAAGGGGCGTGGGGTGAATCTCGCTGCGGTAGGCGATGGATTTTTCGGCAATGGCAACGGCGGGCGCAGCGGGCGCGGACGCTCGGCTCAACGGATGTGCGCCGCCTGCCACACCCGTCGAAAGGGTCAGGTTCGAGAAAATTATCTGGGTGGTGGATGTGCCGACATCAATGCCGACGCTGAGGATGCGGCGGGTATCTTGCGCCATTGCGGTGTGACTCCTGAGTGGTTATCACAGTAAATTGCACGTTCATCATAGCACTAATGGCGAATTTGAACAAGCCAAATTGATGCTGAAGAGTGAAAAACATATTTTTGATTATATTGGAAAGTAATGCTATCATACAGGCATCCCAGCAAGGGAAAACATATCTTCAGCGAGGGAGTGCCTATATGAGAATCGTCATCAAATTTGTGCGCTTTATAGATTCTGTTTCTGAGGTATTTGGACAAATTGCTATGTATCTCGTCGTTTTAACGGTTGCTATCGGTTTTTACAATGTGTTAGCGCGTTATGTGGGGAAAGCCATCGGCGTAGCTTTGTCCACCAATGTGTTTATCGAGTTGCAATGGTACTTGTATTCGCTGGTTTTCTTTTTGGGATTTGCGTATATTTTAAAACACGATGTCAATGTACGGGTCGATTTTTTTTATGAACGGTTCTCAAAAAAATTACAGGGAACCATTAATTTTTGGGGAAACCTGTTGTTCATGATTCCATTCAGTGTTGTAGGGATTTTTGTCACCATCAACCCGGTGTTGTATTCATGGGGACGGTTGCCGAACGGTTCATGGGGAGCTTGGGAAATGTCTCCCGACCCAAGCGGCTTGCCGCGTGCGCCTATCAAGTCGATGATTATCGTTTCATTTGTTGTTCTTACCTTGCAATTCGTGGCGGAAGTCATCAAAAGTTACATCATTATGCGAGGGGGGAAGCTGGAAGACTATGGGTTGGAAGAAATCCATGAGGAAGTCGAAGTCCATTGAAACTTGTTCGGTGAACTGAATATAGCTGCACTTTATTGAAGGGAGATAATTTATGGGGTTTGAGTGGCTGGCACTTTTAATGTTCGTGGTATTTTTTATGATGATTGTTATCGGGTATCCGGTAGCATTTTCATTTGCGGCAACGTCTATCATTTTCATGGTTATCGGGGTTAGTTTTGGAGCATTCGATTTAAATCTGTTGCGGTTGATGCCCAACCGCTGGTTTGGCACGATGTCAAATTTTACGCTCCTTGCCATCATATTTTTTGTTTTTATGGGGGCGGTATTTGAGAAGTCCGGTTTGGCAGAGCGGTTGCTCACCACCGTCGGGATTTTGATGGGTCCATTGCGCGGTGGGGTGGCGCTGGCGGTAATTATTGTGGGTACGCTGTTGGCGGCGGCAACCGGCGTGGTTGCTGCTACTGTCATTGTGATGGGCTTGCTTTCTTTGCCGGTGATGGTACGGTACGGTTATGACCACAAAGTTGCGACGGGCATTATTGTTGCCGCCGGAACAATGGCGCAGTTATTGCCGCCCAGTTTGGTGCTGGTGGTACTCAGTGACCAGATTGGGGTTGGAGTCGGCGATTTATTTCTCGGTGCGGTCATCCCCGGATTGATGCTTTCCGGTTTTTACGTTATTTACATTTTTATACTGGCGTGGTTGCAACCGGAGAAAGTGCCGGCATTGCCGCTGGAAGCGCGTGATATTCACGGTTGGGAATTGGGGCGTCAAGTGTTGGTGTCTATCGTTCCGCCCGTCATTTTGATTTTTGCGGTGCTAGGCAGCATTTTTACCGGGTTTGCCACGCCCACCGAAGCCGGCGCTGTCGGGGCAGTGGGTTCAATGATTTTGGCGTGGATGAACAAAAACCTGACCTGGAAGCTTGTCAAGGAATCAGCGCGGTCAACCGTAAATATCACCAGTTTGGTGATTATGATTTTGTTTGCTTCCACCTTGTTTGGACTGGTGTTCGATAATCTCGGCGGGAAAGCTTATGTGACTCAATTGCTCACCAACCTGCCGGGCGGCTTTTGGACATTCATCATTGTTTCCAACATTATTGTGTTTATTATGGGTATGAACCTTGAGTTCATTGAAATCAGTTTCATTGTGATGCCGCTATTTGTTCCCGCTGCTGCTGCGTTGGGTGTAAATATGGTTTGGTTCGGTATTATGATGGGTATCAACTTGAATATTGCGTTTATCTCGCCGCCGGTTGGTTTCTCGCTATTCTACCTGCAAGGGGTAGCGCCGCCGGAGGTCAAAACCTCCGAGATTCACCAAGGGGCATTCCCGTTTATGGCAATCCAGTCATTGGCGCTCATTATTGTGATGTTATTTCCACAAACAGTATTATGGTTGGTCAATGCCGCCGGTTCGGCATAAAAAACAAAACGAAGGTGACCATCAAGCGGGCGAGTGTGCCGGAAAACACTCGCCCGCTTTTTTGTGCAAAAAAAACCACCGGGTATGCCACCCGGTGGTTTGAGTATACTGAAATGCTACCAGCTGAATTTGCTGTATGCGTAATCTGCAAAACCGCCTTCGTTGAGGCTGTTCCAGCGTTGAATACCTTCGCGGAATTTACTCCATTGCTCAAAGATTGCTTTGAAGTCGGAGTCGGCAGCGGAGTATTCATTATACAGGGCAAATGCGCTTTCTTCCGCCGCTTTCATCAGGTCGTCCGGATAACGGCGCAATTCAGTGCCGCCGTCAATCAGCCGTTGCAGCGCGTCAATGTTTTTGGCATCATAAGTTGCCAGCATTGACATATTCGCTTCATAGGCAGCCGTTTTCAGAATTTCCTGATATTCCTGCGGCAGTTTGTTGTATTCGTCCAGATTCACCTGAATTTCCAGCGTGGGACCCGGCTCCCACCAGCCGGGGAAGTAGTAGTATTTCGCGGCTTTGTTGAAGCTCATCTTTTCATCATCGTACGGACCGACCCATTCTGCCCCGTCAATTGCGCCGGTTTGCAGAGCCTGGAACACCTCACCGCCGGGCAACACCTGCACGGTCACGCCCAGTTTGTCCATCACTTTTCCGCCCAAACCGGGGATGCGCATTTTTAAGCCCTGTATATCTGTCAGTGAATTAATTTCTTTGTTCCACCAACCGCCCATCTGTGCGCCCGTATTTCCGGCGGGGAACTGGATGACGTTGAATTTATCTTTATAAATGGGACGGAGTAAATCAAGCCCGCCGCCCTGATACAACCATGCATTTTGCTGTTGGGCGTTCAGACCAAAGGGAAGTGATGTTCCGAATGCCATAACGTTGCTTTTGCCGATATAGTAATATGAGGCAGTGTGTCCGATGGGGACGGCGCCCTGTGAAACCACATCCAATACCTGCAATCCCGGTGCCAGTTCCCCGGCAGCGCGTGGTGTGATTTTGAACTTCCCGCCGGTCATTGCCGATACACGGTCTGCGACGGTTTGCGCGCCCCCGAAAATGGTATCGAGTGCCAAGGGCCAACTGGTTGCCATTTGCCATTCAATAGTGGGCATGGATGAATCATTGGCAACCGCTGCTGCTGCTTCTTCCCCTTTGCCGGCTGCCGAAGAATCATCTCCGCCACTTGTGCTACAACCGGTCAGAGCAACAGCACCGCCAACCAAAGCAACCTTCGATGCAAGTCCTAAAAATTGCCTGCGTTCCATAAATATCTCCTCTCAAATGAAGTATGTGGTTGTCTTCCCTCAGGTCGGGATGCTTGTATTTTATAGCAATAATACATATTGTCAAGCGTTTTTTTGAAATGGAGATAATTCGCAATATTTGAATAATTTTGCAAGAAAATTGTCAGGAATCAACCCGATTTCTGTGGTATAGTTAAAGTGGACAATTGGCATGTTCCTGTTTCGTTGGCTAATCGTATTGCGAGCGAGCCTGTTTGTGGGTATAATTAATGCACGCACATAAAAAAGAGCAACCAATTCGGAGGATGAGTGTCTTATTCCCTGCTGTTGATTGAACCGAAACGACCGACCCGTTCGTTGTTGGATACGTTGAACGGTAAAAGTTACCGGGTGGTCACAATTTCATCGGTAGATGAGCTTTGCCTCCGCTTGCGTGCCCGTTTGCCGGACGCAATTGTCATTGGGGTGGTGCAACCGTCCGTTGACCCGGCGATGGTCAACGCCGCTCTGGCTGACATAAATGTCAGTATCCCCTGTGTGCTGGTGATTGATGGCGCTGCCGCCCTTCCACCCGACGGCAGCAACGCGGGGATGACTGTTTGCTCGCGTTCAAATCTCCCCCCGACGCTGGATGCGGTGTTGAAAGAAAGCCCGCTGGTGCGTGTGGGTTCCATCGCGTTGGATACCAAAAAAAACACCCTGTGGGCGCACGGCACGCTGCACCATCTCACCCCCAAGCTTTCCGCGTTGATGAAGTTGTTCATCCAAAATGAGGGGAAGATTGTGTATCGCGCGACCATCATGCGCAAAATCTGGAAAACCGAGTACATGGGCGATACGCGCACGCTCGATGTGCATGTGCGCTGGTTGCGCGAGAAGCTGGAAATGAACCCCAGCCGCCCGCAAATTTTGCTCACCGTGCGCGGGGCGGGCTACCGCCTCATCGCCCCCGATGCCTGATTGCGCCGTGAAAATCATCCGAAATGAAATGGGGTCTTGAGGAATTCAGGGGGTTTGTCATTGCGAGCGAAGCGAAGTTGAAAATGCCCGAAGGGTGCAATCTCTATGAACGTCAGCGGAGATTGCTTACCCCGTTGGGGCACAGGTCGGCGCAAAAAACGCGCCTCGCAATGACATTTCATAAGTTCCCTCTAGATTCTGATTGAGCCATGAAATGTAGGGGCGAACACACAGGTTCGCCCGGGACAGACACATCGGTCTGTCCCTCCCCCAAATTATTGAGAAGATACCAATTTCAGAGCAATAACCATGAAATCACTCGTCCCCATCATCCTGTTATCGCTGATTCTTGCCGCGTGCGGCGGCACGCCCGATGCCGCCACCTCTTCCGGCATTCCCGCCCCCCCGCGCCCCGCCACCGTCGCCGCCGCCGAACCCACCGCCACCCCCGATACCGTCCTTTTCCCCAATGTGGGACAGCAGGCATACACTGACCCCGACAACCGTTTCACCCTTGTTTTTCCGTCGAATTGGCAGACGGTTGCCCAGCCGACGGGCGGGGTGGTTTTTGTTGACCCCACCGGACGCGCCGCTTTCGGCGTGCAATTTACCGCCACCGATACCCAACTTTCGCCCGACGCGCTCGCGGCTGTGGCGGATGAATTTGTGACGGCGAATTTCGGCAGTGACCCCGGTTTTGAAATCCTTTCGCGGGACAAAGGTGTCATTCAATTTAAAAACGATGACCCGAATTTGGGCAGTACCATCAACCGCATCACCGCCACCCAATACGGGCAAATGGTTTATTTCACGCAGATGACCATTGTGGAGCCGTTGTGGGCGCAAACCGCACCGAGTTTGCAGGCAATGCTCTCTACCCTGAGCGTGCGTCAAACGGAACCGCTGCCCACGCCCACCAAACCGCTCGTGTGGGAATTGTTCACCAGCCCGACCCACCGGGTGGCGTTTTTAGTGCCCAGCAATTGGACGGTTTCAGAAGATGCGACGGGTGTGCGCGCCGATTGGCAATCGTCGGGCATGTCATTTTCCATCACTTTTGCCCCCGCGCAGGATGTGCCCCAATATTTGCAAATGCAGTTGGATGCGCTCGCCGAAACGCAATCGCCCATCACCCGGTCTACCATCGCCGCCGATACCCTCGGTGCGCTGACGGGGTACAAGGTTGATTATTTGTATTCCGCCGAAAATGATATTACAATGGCGGTATCCAGTTTTGCGGGTGACGCCGAAAACAAGCTGTACCACATCACCATTGCCGCGCCGGAACAGGTTTTCCCCACGGCGCTCGATTGGTTTATCCCCATGCTGGAAAGTGTGCAATTTTTGTCCGGGTCGGACAGCCAGTGATGGAGGATTTTGCCGATGACCATCCCTCAAACCGAAAAACAGTCTGATTTTTGGGCGGAACTGCGCCGCACGGTGCAGGGCGCGGTGAAGAATGATACCGTGAGCCGCACGCTGTACAGCACCGATGCCTCTATTTATCAGGTGCAGCCGTTGGGGGTGTTTTCCCCCCGTGCCGCCGATGATATTCAGGCGGCGATGACCGTTGCGGCGAAGTACCGCGTGCCGGTGCTGGTGCGCGGCGCGGGAACCAGTCTCGCCGGGCAGGCGGTGAATGAGGCGCTCATCATTGATGCCAGCCGCCATATGACCGAAATTGTGGACATCAATCGGGAGGAAAAATGGGCGCGGGTGCAACCGGGTGTGATTCTCGACCATCTGAATGCCCGGCTCGCGCCGTTGGGGCTAAAATATGGTCCCGACCCCGCCAGCAGCAACCGCGCCACCCTCGGCGGGATTGTGGGCAATAATTCCACCGGCTCGCACTCCATCGTTTACGGTATGACCGCCGACCACATCATCCAAACCGATGTGATTTTGAGCGATGGCACGGCGACCACCTTCGCGCCACTTTCGCCTGCCGAATTCAACCGGCGGGCGGGGCAGGGGGGGATGCCGGGGGAAATTTACGGCGGGCTGGCGAAGATTCTGGCTGAAAAAGGGGATGTCATCCGCGCCGGAACGCCCAACCACTGGCGGCGATGCGGCGGCTACAACCTCGACCGTCTTTTGGGCGGAGAGACGGTCAATCCCGCGCAGTTGATAGTGGGGTCGGAAAGTACGCTCGCCGCCGTCACGGAAATCACCCTCCGTTTGGTGGAAAAGCCGAAATTCACCGCGCTGGCAATCGTCCATTTTGATTCGGTGATGGCGGCGCTGGAAGCCGTGCCGCTGCTGCTCGAAACAGAGCCTTCCGCCGTTGAACTCATCGACGAACTGGCATTGCGGATGTGCCGTGAAGTGCCGGAATACGCTCGTCAGCTCACCTTTTTGGAAGGCACGCCGAACACCATCCTCATCACCGAAGTGACCGGCGACTCTGCCGCCGAAACCCGCCGCAAGCTCGAATTTCTGGAAGCCTTTTTGCGGAAACATGCCATCGGCACGGCGTGTGTGCATGCCGAATCGGCGGCGATGCAGGCGAATGTGTGGGCGGTGCGCAAAAACAGCTTGGGGCTGCTGATGCGGGTGCAGGGCGATTTTAAACCGTTGCCGTTCATCGAAGATGCGGCTGTGCCGGTGGAACATCTGGCGGAATATATCGGCAAGCTGTCGCAAATTTGCCGCGATGTGGATACCAAAATGGTCTATTATGCCCACGCCAGCGCGGGCTGCCTGCACGTGCGCCCGCTGGTGAATCTGAAAACGCAGGACGGCATCTACAAAATGCAGGCTATCAGCACGGCGGCGGCGGAACTGGTGGCGGGCTATGGCGGCGCGTGGAGCAGCGAACACGGCGACGGGCGCGCGCGCAGTTATATGAACGAGCATTTTTACGGCAAAGACTTGTACGGCGTATTCCGGGAGGTGAAAACCCTGTTCGACCCGCACAATCTTTTCAATCCCGGAAACATTGTCAATGCCGCTCCGATGACCGAAAATTTACGCTACGGTGCGGGCTATCAGACCATCGAGCTGAAAAATTATCTGGATTTCAGCGCGGAAGGCGGGTTTGCCGCCGCAATTGAACAGTGCAACGGCGCGGCGATATGCCGGAAATTCAGCGGCAATATGTGCCCCAGCTATATGGTCACACTGGATGAAGAACATTCCACGCGCGGGCGCGCCAATCTGCTGCGGGCGGCACTTTCGGGGCGTTTGCCCCCCACCGAATTATTCGGCGACCGGATGTTTGCCGCGCTTGATTTGTGTGTGGAATGCAAGTCGTGTCAATCCGAATGTCCGTCATCGGTGGATATGGCAAAACTGAAAACCGAATTTCTGGCGCATTATTATGAAACGCATCCCATTCCCCTGCGCTCGCGGATATTTGCCAATTTTGGGGCGTTGAGCCGTTTGGCGGCGGGTGCGCCTGCGCCGTTCATCAATTGGGGCATGCGCCGGCGTTGGGTGCGGAAACTGATGGAACGTCGGGTGGGGATTGACCGGCGGCGGACGCTGCTGCCCTTCGCGCGGCAAAGCTTTGTGCAGTGGTTCAAAACGCGCACCGATGCGCCCAAACCCGCCGAGGGTCGGTTGCCGGTGGTGCTGCTGCACGACACCGTGAACACCTACAACACGCCCGAAGTCTCGATTGCTGCCACGCGCGTGTTGGAAGCGGCGGGGTATCGGGTGCTGTTGCCGGGACACAAAGATGTCGGGCGACCCGCCATCTCGAAGGGGTTGGTGGGGCTGGCGAAATCGCTGGCGGAGGATACCCTGTCGCGGCTGGAGCCGTTCGCCCGCGACGGCATTCCGATTGTGGGGCTGGAGCCGAGCGACGTTTCCGCGCTGAAGGATGATTATTTCTCGCTGTTGCCCGGCAATCCCGTTGTCCCGCTGGTGGCAAAAGCGACCGTCACGTTTGAGGAATTTATGGCGGCGCTGGCGGATAACCCCGATTTTCACCTGCCGGTTGTGTGCGCCCCCAAAAAAATTCTATTGCACGGACATTGCCATCAAAAAGCGCTCATCGGCACAGCTCCCGCCAAAAAGGCGCTCTCACTGCTGGGAGACGTGGATATTCAGGAAGTGGATTCGGGCTGTTGTGGCATGGCGGGGTCGTTTGGCTATGAAACCGAACATTATGACATTTCAATGGCAATGGGCGAGCGCGCGCTGCTGCCCGCCGTCCGCGCCGCCGATGCCGATTGCGTCATTGTGGCGGCAGGGGTGAGTTGCCAGCACCAAATTGAAACGGGCACACACCGCAAAGCGCTCCACCCGGCGCAAGTGCTGGCAAACGCGCTGGTGCGATAATTTTTGCAACCCCCCGGCTGGTTTTGCGTATAGAATGGTAAACGCGGATACGGTATGCCGCGCGAAACACCATCATCATGAAAGGAAGCGTAATGGGTTGCGGACGATTAATTTTAGCGATAGTATTTCCACCACTGGCGGTGATTGACAGAGGTTGCGGGGCAATTGTGGTTGTCACCCTGCTGACGATTTTAGGCTGGATTCCGGGTGTCATCGGTGCAATTGTGCTGAACGACCGTGAATTTCGCGGATACCGATAACCCCGCGCCGTGCCGCCGCCATCACCGCAGAAAGGCAATGATGATATGAAAATGCAGCGAGTAGTTGTGACAGGGATGGGGGCGGTTTCCCCTTTGGGCAATGATGTGCCCGCCACTTGGGATGGGTTGGTGCGCGGGCGGTGCGGGGTCGGGTACATTTCACAGTTCGATACGACGGACTTCCCCACCAAAATTGCCGCTGAAGTGCGCGATTTTGACCCCACCCGATACACCGGCAGAAAAAATACCCGGCGAATGAGCCGCTTTATTTTGATGGCGCTCGCTTCGGCGGTGCAGGCGGCGGACGATGCCGCGCTGGATATGGCGGCGGAAGACCCGACCCGCGTCGGGGTGGAAATCGGCAGCGCGTTGGGCGGTTTGCCGACCATTGAGGCGCAAAGTGTGATTTTGCACCGCGACGGCTACCGCAAACTCAACCCGACCCTGATTCCATCCACGCTGGTGAATATGGGCGCATGTTTCACCGGTATCAATTTCAACATTCTGGGACCGACCAGCTCGCCCGTGGCGGCGTGTGCCACCGGCATTGTCGCCATCGGTGAAGCGGCGCGGCGGATTATGCTGGGCGATGTGGATATGATGTTCGCCGGCGCCGCCGACAGCACCATCAACCCGCTCGCCGTGCTGGGGTTTCAGCGTTTGGGGGCGCTCACCGCGCGGAACGACACGCCGGAACGCGCCATCACCCCCTTTGATGCCAGCCGCGACGGGACGGTGCTGGGCGAAGGGGCGGCGGTGCTGATTCTGGAATCGCTGGCGCACGCCCAAGCTCGCGGCGCGCGCATTCTGGCGGAAGTGGTGGGCTATGCCATCACCGCCGATGCTTTCCACATTTCCGCCCCTGCCCCCGACGCAACGGGCGCGACGCGGGTGATGCAAAACGCCATCCGCAGCGCGGGCATTTCTCCCGCCGATGTGGGCTACATTGCCGCGCACGGCACGGGAACCCCGTTGAACGATACGTCGGAGAGTGCCGCCATCAAAAAGGCATTGGGCGCGGCGGCGGGAAAGGTGCTGGTCAGTTCGCAGAAAAGTATGATGGGGCATACCCTCGGCGCGGCGGGCGCGCTGGCGTCGGTGGCGGTGATAAAAACGCTGGAGACGGGCATCGTCACGCCCACTATCGGGCTGGAAACACCCGACCCCGCATGCGATTTGGATTATGTGCCGAATGTGGCTCGGCGGGCGGATGTGCGTTTCGGAATGGCGAATGCCTTCGGCTTTGGGGGGCAAAATGCCAGCATCATTTTCAAAAAGTGGGATGCCTGAAAATTTGCGCATTTGCAAAAATATGCTATCATATTGCCCGTGAAATGCGGGTATAGTTCAGTGGTAGAACGCAACCTTCCCAAGGTTGATGTCAAGGGTTCGAGTCCCTTTACCCGCTCTGAAAGGTCTGTCGAAACGGCAGACCTTTTTTGTTTGCGGCGCGAATTTTTCTAACTTTTTGCGTATAAAATTCATTGGTGCTACAATTTCCCCACAGAAGAAGTTCCACTCGAAAAAAACTATATTTTTATCACTGAATACCAAGGAGGTGACAAGTGAGGCAGTATGTGGTTCATGAAGTCATTCGGCGGACATTGATAACCAATCCCGACCAGTTGGTGGTTTCCGGTAACACCCGGTTGACCTATGCGCAACTGTATGAACGGGTGTTGCGGCTGGCGAACAGCCTGCGAGAATTGGGTATCGGCGCGGGGACGATGGTGGGCGTGCTGGATGTGAACACGCATCGT
Source organism: Chloroflexota bacterium (assembly GCA_024278725.1). Classification (GTDB taxonomy): domain Bacteria; phylum Chloroflexota; class Anaerolineae; order 4572-78; family 4572-78; genus JANTHQ01. Next base: position 4,069 of record JAJRSQ010000198.1, on the reverse strand, counting down.
TTTTTTGAGCTGCATTACGCCCTTTCGATGCTGGGCGCAACGCTGCACACCATCAACTTCCGTTTATCGCCGGAACAGATGGTATACAGTATGGTTCACGCCGCCGATGAATGGTTGTTCGTTTCGGACACGTTTATGGGCGCGGTGAAACCGCTCACCGCAAAGTTCCCCAACTGGGTGGTGATGAGTGACGATTCCGATTACCCGTTGCCGGATGTGGCGCGGGCGCATCGCTATGAGGATTTGGTTTCGGCGGGGGATGCCCGCGAATTGTCCACTGCCGACAAGGTGCAGGATACCGATATTTTCTCCATTTTTTATACCACCGGGACGACGGGCAAACCGAAGGGAATTCGCTACCGGCACAAAAAAATTCTGCTGGGCGCGTTGCAACTCTTCCACCATTTGGCGTTGCACCAAACCGGCGCGCGGATTGACAGCCGCGACGTTTTCATGCCGCTGGTTCCGTTCTTCCACATTCATGGCTGGGGAATGGCATTCTTCCCGGCGTACATCGGCGCGAAGTTGGTGCTGGCGGGCGCAGCGCCCCCCGATGTGCAAGCGAAGCTCATCCGGCAGGAAGGGGTGACGGCGCTGAATATGGTTCCCACCCAACTGCACATGCTGCTCGAACAGCCCGATTTCAGCAATGTGAAAGTGCTGACCGGCGGCAGTCCGCTCACCTCCGGCTTGGCAAAAGCCGCCGACAGCCGTGGCGTGAAATTCAGCCTGATTTACGGCGGCTCCGACCAGCTCGCCACGGCGATTTCGGTGGTGCCGGAAGATGTCGCCCCCGATACCCCCGAAGCGCTGGAATGGTTGCGGGTGGGAATGCGCCCCCTGCCGATGGTGGAAGTGGAAATCCGCGACAAAACGGGCAAACGGGTTCCGCACGACGGGCAGACGGTCGGTACGGTATGGGTGCGCAGTCCGTGGTTGCCGGAAGGCTATTACAAAGAGCCGGAACTCACCGCCGAGGCGTACATTGATGGTTGGTTCCGCTCCGGCGATTTGGGCGTCTTTTATCCCAACGGCGGGCTGTATGTGGCAGACCGCGAGCGGGACGCGGTGAAAAGCGGCGGCGAGTGGATTCCCACCGGTATGCTGGAAGCGTTACTTTCGGAACATCCCGCCGTGGGCATCGTGGCGGTCATCGCCCGCCCGGATGAACGTTGGGGCGAGCGCCCGGTCGCAGTCGTCAAACCCTCCGGTGATGTTTCGGCGGATGAATTGCGTGAATTTTTGCAGCTAAAAGTCGCCGATGGCACCATCGCCAGCTACTGGATTCCCGATGCGTTTGAATTTGTGGACGATATTCCATTGACCAGCGCGGGTAAAATCAATAAAGTTGCCCTGCGCGCGCAATTCGCAAAATAGCTGTAGGGGCGCATTGCGATGCGCCTCTGCAATAAAGGTACAGGAGAAAACTATGTCCATTCAAGCAATGTTGAGTGATGATGACCTGAAGATACGCGCAAAAATGCAGGAGTTTGTCGCGTCTGTGCCGCGCCAATTGCTGCTCGATATGGATGCCGACAAAGTGCGGTATCCGCAGGAATTTTTGGAAGAAGCCGGGCGGCGAGGCGTCCTCGGCTTGCGGTTTGACCCGAAATACGGCGGTGCGGGCTTGCCGTGGATGTCGGAAATAGTGGCGTTGGAGGAAGTCGGTGTGCTGGGAACCTCGCTGGGGTGTCTGTATTCGCTGGTCTCCATCGTCGGCGAAGCCATCCACCAATTCGGCACGGCGGCGCAGAAGGAAAAATATCTCGCGCCGATGATTGCCGGGACGCTCGGCGTGGCGGAAGGGCTGACCGAACCGCGCGGCGGGTCTGATTTTTTTGCCGCCACCACTCGCGCCCGCCGCGAAGGGGACACATTTTATCTGACCGGCGAAAAACGATTCGTCGTCGGCGCGGAAGGGGCAGACCTCTTTCTGATTTACGGCAAGGTTGAAGGGATTGACGACCCCAAAAAAGCGATGACCGCCTTTCTGGTGGAGCGGGATGCCGGGGTGGATGTGGCGCACGTGTACGGGTTGATGGGCACGCGCGGCGGCGGCACGGGGCGGATTGTGTTCAAAAATACCCCTGTGCCCGTCGAAAACGTGCTCGGTGGCGAAGCGGGCATCGGCAACGGCACGGCGGTTTTCAACCGGATGATGATTCCGGAGCGGATGACCTCGGCGGGTGCGGCGGTTGGGATGGGGCGCGCTGCCATCGAAATTGCGGCGCGGTATGCCGACCGGCGACGGGCGTTCGGGCAGAAGATTCGGCGGTTTGAGGCGGTGAGCTTCAAAATTGCCGAAAGCCTGACCCTGCTGGACGCGGCGCGCGCGCTCAATTTCGCCACCGCACACGCCATCGAAGCGGGGGGCGACGCGGGTAAAATTCGGCGGCTGGTCTCCGAATCGAAAAAATTCGCCACCGAAACCGCATGGGAAGTGGTCAATCACGCGATGCAGGTTTTGGGCGGCATCGGATACACCGACATCTTCCCGGTGGAAAAATTACTGCGCGACGTGCGGCTCATCACCATTTGGACGGGCACGAATGAAATCATGAATCTGGTGATTCAGCACGAGTTTTACCGCGAATTTTCCAAATCGAAGCCCAAAGGGCGTAACGTCGAAGCGGATGCCGCCGGGGCGGAATTTGAAACGGAAAAAGAATATAATGAGGGTTAGGGTGTATTGACGTTTGGCAGAATATACCCGTTGAGGGCAGACACACACTTCAGGGTGGAAACCACCAATTGCAAAAACAAAACAAGGGCGCATCATCCGATGCGCCTTTTTCTATTTCTGCAACCGTCGTCGCAGTATGATCACCCCGCCTATCCCCATCGCCGATAGCCCCAGCAGGCTGAAGCACCAAATTCCGATGAGCGTTCCCCACGGGAAAGGTTTATCAGCCGGGGAGGGCGTGGAAGCCGACACCGGCACGGGGGTGCGGGTCGCCGTTGGGGTGCGGGTTGGCGTCGGTCGGGGTGTTGCCGGTGTGGCGGTGCGCTGAACTTTGGTGGGCGTGGGCCAGCCGTCGGGCGCTTTCAGCGTGATGAGCGTCGGTGTGGCGGTTGGGGGCGAGGCGGGAGTCGCCGGCACACCGAGCCACGTGAGCCAGCCCGCTTCAAATTCCTCCCACGTGACGCCCAACGCGCTTTTCACGGCTTCCCGGTAGCCTTTCCCTTCCCGGAAACTCGTCACCAGCGCCTGCAAGCCCGCATCCCCCCATGTTTCCAGCAAATACCGCACCGCCGCGTAAGATTCATCATAAGCCAGTCTGACGCGCTCGCCATCATTGCCGAAATTGCCGGAGAGCAGCACCAGCGGAATCAACTCCCCGTTGCGGGCGGCTTTTCGCGCATTTTTCAGCGAAGGTTCATTGCTTGAAAACTCATAATATTGTGCCAGCCCTTCATCCAACCATGAGGGCCAGTCGTTGGAATGTGTGTTGATGGTCTGATAAAAAAAGAGGTGCGCAATTTCATGCGGAATGACGTTTTGTATCCAATCTTTTCCGGTGGATGGCGGGACAATTTGCGCGGTCACGCCGATGGCGGGGAATGCTTGCCCGCCGACCCAATCACGGACGAAATAATGCCACGAATTGAAATCATCATTGTTGGCGTACAGCAGAATCATAATGCCGGAATCCAGTGTCATGCCCGTTTGAGCTTCCATCTGCGCCAATGCCTGTTGTCCCGTATCGAAAATGTATTGCCCGAAAGCGGCATTCCCGTCATACCACCGGACGGTCAAATCCGGCGAACTGATTTCCTGCCAATTGAAACGAATATCATCATAGGCGACCGACTTTTCCGGTGTTTTCAGCCGGTTGCCGGCTTCATCTTCCACCTGCCAATAATAGAGGATGGGCGTGCCGGGGGGAATGGTTGCCCGCGAGGTGTCCCAAGTGTATGATGCGCTGACCTGTTTTGAGGCGGTGAACTCTACGGGTTGCGAATTTGTGGAAATACTGCCCTGCTCGTGGAAAAAGAGTTTGAGGCTCACAATCGGCGAATCGGACTCAACCGATAGATTGAATGTCAGCGCATCCGGAAAATTATTCAC
>JAJRSQ010000197.1 GCA_024278725.1 Chloroflexota bacterium | reverse complement strand
TGCAAAAAACTATCGCCAGCTCAGTGCCCGTTCATCCACAAAATTGTAGGTGATGCGAATGCTGTCGTTCACTGCATCGGTGAACAGTGGCTGCGGATTTGAGCCGTCGGCGTTCATCACCCAGATTTCCCACCGACCGGTTCTATCGGTGAGAAAGGCGATGCGCGCGCCGTCGGGCGACCACGCGGGCGCGACGTTATTCCACGGACGTCCATCCCCCACCGATGTTTCCACCCACAGCGGCGTTTGGGTCAACTGCACCCGCCCGTTCCCCCCGGCATCCAAACGGTGAATGTCCCAGTGACCATTATTGTTGTACGCCACCGCAATATATTTCCCATCGGGTGAAAATGCCGGTGTCCGGTCTTCGCGCCGGTCGGTGAGCACCCACTGTTCGTTGCGATTCACATCCAGTTGCGCCAACCCGGTGGCGCTGCTGCTGACGATGCGCCAATTGTTGACGGGGTCCCATTCCGCGCCGTAATTATAGGCGCCGACGGCGAAGTCCTCGATACTGCCATCCGCCACGTTGACCACCCGCAGCCCCCAATATGGCGCAGGGGGATTATTCCAGCACAGGAAGGGCATCACTTTGGGCGGTGTGCCCCGTTTTTCCACAAAAACATCATCCGGCGATACATTCCACGGGAGATGGCTTTTCAGGATGGCTTCGGGAGTTGTGCCCACCAAGCTGTAACATTCCTTCTGTTCGGTCAAACGTCCGCCGTGCTGTAAATTGACGACAATCCGTTCGCCATCGGGTGACCATGACGGGTGGCGGGCTTGCTTGATTTCGCCGGTGATTTGGCGTTCATTACTGCCATCCACGCCGATTGTCCACAGCGAGCCGCTGTCGCCCTGCCAGCGCACAAAGGCAATCGTCTGCCCGTCGGGCGAAAAAACGGGGTCAATCCCGTTTGTCAGCCGCCGCAATCCGCTGCCATCCGCGTTGATGCGCATCACATCGCCGCCGCTGGCGGTTTGAAAAACGATGATGCCGCTCGCGGGCGACGGTTCACCGGCGGGGGTGACGGATTGGGGCGTGGCGGTGGGGGGGATGACGGGATGCGCTGTCGGGGTGGGGGACGCCGCCGATTCTGCCACGGGGGTGTTCGGTGCGGTTGCCGTCACCACGTCCGCGATGGTGATTTTTGGGAAGGGGGTGGGCGTCGGCGTGGGGGCTGTCGCCGGTTGTTGCGTCCAGTTGGTGCGGTCTAAAACCTGCGGGGCTGATTCGGCGGCGCTGGCGGCATTGCACCCGGTCAGTACCACACCGAAAATCAGCGCGGCAAATATCCAAAGTTGTTTTTTCATCGTTCACTCGCTTTTTTGCTGTTTGCACCCCGGATGCGCGCAGATGAACGTTGAGGGCATCCGCGCGCATTCGGGGCTGGAAAAATTTACACGGTTTCCGGTTCTGCGGTTGCGGCGCTCGGTTGCGGCGCATCCCCGCCGAAAAGTTTGCGGAACATGCGACTCAATTTGCTGCCCGCGCTGTCGAAGAAGTTGTAGACCACCGGCACCAGAATGAGCGTCAGCAGAGTTGAGGTCAAACTTCCGCCGATGAGGACGGCTGCCAATGGCGCCCGCACTTCCGACCCCGCGCCGGTGTTGAGCAGGATGGGCAACATCGCGCCCACAATGGCGAAGGTGGTCATCAGAATGGGGCGCAGCCGCAAGCGACCCGCTTCAACCAGCGCTTTCTTGCGGCTGTATCCGTGTTCGGTGCGCAATTCATTGGTGAAATCAACCAGCAGGATGGCGTTTTTGGTGACAATCCCCATCAAAAGGATAATCCCCAACAGCGAGAAAATATTGAGCGTCATATCGAACAGGTACAGCCCGCCGAACGCGCCCACCGTCGCCACCGGCAGTGAGGTCATGATGGTGATGGGATGAATCCAGCTTTGGAAGAGCGCGACCATCAAAATATACATGAACAGGATGCCGAGGAAGAGCGCCTGAATGAGCGATTTGAACGAGCGGGTTTGCTGTTCCGACAGCCCGGAGAAGACGTAGCCATAGCCGGTGGGGAAATCCACCTGCGCGTTCAACGCGGTTTCGAGGTCGGTCATCACGTCGCCGGAAGCGCGCCCGGAGACCCCGGCGCTCAATTTCATCGTCCGTTGGCGGTCGGTGCGATTGATGACCGCCGGCGCTTCATCGCGCGAGAGGGTGGTCACTTGCCCCAGCCGAATTTGCTGCCCGTTGTTGTAGCCCACGGGAATGTCCAGCAGACTGCTCACATCGCGGCGGGCGGATTCATCCATCCGCAAGATGATGCTCAAATCATCGCCGTTTTGGTCGCGGTAGGTGCCCACTTCCGTGCCGTTCAGCGCGGTGCGCAGGGTCATGCCTACTTGCGCGGGGGTCAACCCCTGATTGGTCGCCATTGCCCGGTCAATCACCAGTTGCGCTTCCGGCGCTTGGGCGGCGTCGGAATTGACGATATCCACCACGCCGGGGACGGTTTTCATCACCGATTCGACTTCGTCCGCTAGTTGTGCCAGCGTTTTGGAATCTTTGCCGTACACTTGCAGTTCGATGGCGGACGCGCCCGCGCCCACCGAAAATACTGACGAGAGCGAAATGGTCGCCGAGGCTTCGGGGATTTTCTTCAGCGCGATGCGCAAATCATCCGCCACGTCAATCACCGTGCGCTCACGCCGGTTTTTGTCAACCAGTTGCAGGGTGATGGTGGCTTTATTTTCGCCACTGCCGCCGCCACCGGAGAAGAAACTGGTGGTGCTGCTGCCGATATTGCTGATGATGAACACGGCTTCGGGCACTTCGTCCAGAATGATTTGTTCCGCCTGGCGCACTGCCCGGTCGGTGGCGGCGACGTTGGTTCCGGCGGGCATTTCGATGTTGACCGTCACCTTGCCGTCATCTTCCTGCGGCAAAAACTCTGCGCCGACCATCCCGGCGGCAATCATCGCAATCCCGGCAACCGTCGCCGCCACGGCGAGCGCAATCACCAGCGTTTCGGTGAAGACGTTTTTCAGCGCCACCCGAATGGTGAAGGCGTACCCGTTTGCCAGCGCGTCGAAGGCTTTTTCCCAAATCGCGCTGAACCCGTCCCACAATTTATTGACGGGCAACATTAATTTGTGGAAGAATTTTCCCAGCCCGCGCGGCGCGCGTTTTTCGCCGAGGTCTGCTTTCAGCCACAGCGCCGCCAGCATGGGGGTCAGGGTGAAGGAAACGAAGAGGGATAACAGCACCGTGGCGGCGATGGTCACGCCATAGGAGCGGAAAAACTGCCCCACGGTTCCGGTGGTGAAGGCGATGGGCACGTAAATTGCCACGTCCACCAAAGTGATGGTGATTGCCGCCAGCCCGATTTCGGCGCGCCCTTCGAGCGCGGCTTTCCACGGGGGCTTGCCCATCTTCAAATGCCGCTCGATATTTTCAATCACCACAATTGAATCATCCACTAGAATGCCGATGGTGAGGGTGAGCGCCAGCAGGGTCAGCACGTTCAGCGAAAAGCCCATCATCCACATAATGGCAAAGGTGGTGATGAGCGATACCGGAATTGCCAAAATGACGATGAAGGTGCTGCGGATGTTGTGCAGGAAGAGTAAAATCACCAAGCCGGTAATCAGGATTGCCAGAATCAAGTCTTCAATCACGGAATCGATGGATTGGCGGGTGAATTCGGAGTCGTCCACCGCGATGGTGATTTCTGCGCCGGTGGGCAAATCGGCGTTGATTTCGTCAATCACCGCGCGAACTTCGTCCGCCACTTCCACGGTGTTGGCATCGCTGGTTTTGACCACGGTGATGCTCACCGCGTCCTGCCCGTTGTAGCGCAGAAATTGCGTCGAATCGGCGTAAGTTTCGGAAACGGTGGCTAAATCGCGCAGGTAGATACTGCCGCCGGTGTTCATCCCCGGCGGGGCTTGGTCGATGATGGGCACTTGCCCGATGACCACATTTTCAATTTCTTCGATGCCGGTGAAATCGCCCACCGAGCGCACCGTTGTTTTCTGTCGTCCTTCATCCAGCGAGCCGGAGGGGATGGATATATTGTTGAAACGCAGCTTTTGCAGAATCCCTTCGATGGGGACGCCGTACGCCGCCAATTTCGCGGGGTTTGGCTCAACGGTGATGATGCGGTCTTGCCCGCCGCTCACCGTCACCGACGCCACCCCTTTGATAGCCTGCAAACGGGGTTGGATGTCGTTCACCGCCATCGCATACAATTCGTTTTGCCCCTTTTCGCCGCTGAGCACCATTTCCATGATGGGCAGGGCGTTCAGGTCGGCTTTCACCACCGACGGCTCTTTCGCATCGTCGGGGAGCGTCCCTTTGATGGCGGCGACTTTCCGTTCCACTTCGCTGGTGGCTTCCCCGGCGTTCACTTCCTGCTGGAATGCCACCACAATGATGCCGACATTTTCCTGCGCTTTGCCGGTGATGGTATCCACGCCGCCAACGGTGGCGACTGCGTCTTCAATCGGCTTGACGATGTTTCTTTCCACATCTTCCGGACCCGCGCCGGGATATGCCACAATCACGCTGACCACCGGAAAATCAACCGAAGGGTAACGGTCAACCTGCAATTCTGAATACGAGCGCAACCCGAAGACCACCATCGCCAGAATAATCATCAGCATGGTGAGCGGGCGGGTGATGGCGAGTTTGGTTAAGCCCATTATCCTTCCCTCACTTCCACGGTTGCGCCGTCTTCCAGATTAGGCTGTCCCACTGTGACCACCGTGTCGCCCGCCGCCAAACCGGACAGAACTTCCACCCGCCCGTCCTGCGCCAATCCGAGCGTCACCGGGCGCGCTTCCGCCTGATTGTCTGCGTTGACCACATACACCAGCGAGTCTCCGGCGGCATTTTTGACGATGGCAGTTTGGGGAATCAGCAGCGCATCGGCGTGTTCATCCACCAGCAACGCCACCCGCGCGAACATCCCGCTGCGCAGGAGACTGCCTTCATCCAGCGGTACAACCGTCACCGCGAAGGTGTGGGTGTGCGCATCGGCGGTGGCGGCGACGTTGGTCACAATCGCCGGAAAATCGGTGTCGGGATAGGCGGCAACTCGCAGCGACGCATTCTGCCCGACCTTCACTTCCGGCAGACGGCTCTCTTCCAGCTTGAAAACCAATTCCATATCGGTGGAGACCAGTTTCCCCGCCGGCATTTGCGGTCCCGCCATTTGCCCGGCGGTGAGGTACAGTTCCGCCAGCACCCCGTCACGCGGCGCGCGGATGGTCGCTTCTTCCAGTTGAATGGTCGCCATTTCCACGGCGGCTTCCGCCAATTCTATCTGTTTTGCCACAATCGCGCGGTCGGTGTCCGTCACCGGATTTTCCAGCATCGCCAATTGCAGCTCGGCTTGGGTCAATTGCGCTTTCAACTGCGCCGTCTGCGCATCGCCGGGATTGGTTTTCAAATCGTATGCGGCTTTCGCCGTCTCATAGGCGATGGTCGCCTGTTCCAATTTGATGGCGGGCAGGGTCATCCCCACTTGCCCCGCCCATGAAATTTTATCGTATTCCGCCTGCGCCATCTTCAATTGCGCTTCGGCGGCGGCTAAATTGGAAATCGCCAGCGTGCGCTCGCTGTCGCTCACATCGTAAATATCGTTCAGCGCGGCGCGGGCAATTTCCACCGATTTTCTCGCCGCGTCAACCTGTTCCGGGCGCGCGCCGTCGTTCATTTTCTGCTGATTTAATTTCGCCACTGCCAATTGCGCCTGCGCCTGTTTCAGCTTGGCTTCGTAAATTCGGCTGTCAATTTGAGCGATGGGGTCGCCCTTTTTCAAGGTGTCGCCCGCTTCCACGAACACTTCTTCCACCCGTCCGCCCACAACGGGGACGATGTTCACGGTGTCGGCGGCGTTGAGATTGCCGGTATAATTGTAAATGCGGGAAATATCCCCTTTTTCAACGGTGGCAACCTGCACCGAAACAACCGGCGCGGTATCGGCGACCGTTGCCGCCCCCGCCGCTTCCGCCGGTGAGGCTTGAACCGCGCCGCAGCCGGTCAGGGAAACTGCCGCCACGATGAGCAGCAGCAAGAAGATCCATACTTTTGAGGGTGTTTTTTCCATGATAGGTATCCTTTCTGGGTGATGGTTCAAATTGACTGCCGGAAATTATTCGCCGGTAGGGGCGAACCTGTGTGTTCGCCCTTTTTGGGCAGACACATAGGTCTGCCCCTACCCCTCACCTTGTTTCACCGGTCAAAAATAACCACTACCCCTTTCTGATGGTTTTCACAACTTCCACAGTATATTAAACTTTGCGCGGGCTGTGTAGTGTGCTCAATCACACATCCATATGACTTGCGTCACGGCGTATGTGACCGGGGTCATACCGGGATATGACCCGATTCAATGTTGCATCCGGGTGGGGTGTGATATAATATGAAAACTATGGGCATGAGACAGAAAACACCGACCGCCATCCGATTAGACCCCAATTTGCTTTCCATCTTTCGGCTGTTCACCACCGCGCAATGGGTGGTGGTGATGGTCAGCGTGGGCATGGGCATCCTGTCCGAAGTGAGTTTCGGCGTCATTCCCCAGCTTCAACCCGCCCCGGCATCCGTTCTGCTGATTGTGGTGGAAAGCACGTTCATGCTTTTTTACGTGTGGTTTCAGCCGGTGCAAAAGTGGTTGGGGCAATTCTTCCTGCCCATCGGATTGGGCATCGTCATCATCAGCCCGCTCATCGGCGGGTACATCGAAATGCTCCATTCCGATACCCCCAACGTCAGCGCATATTTCATCAGTTGGAATTTGCTGATAACCCTCTCCATCCCGCTGGTGGTGCTGGCGTGGCAGTATAACTTTCAAACGGTCATTAAATTCACCGTCATCACCACATTGGTGGACGTGCTGATGAAGTGGAGCGTCATCGGTTTTTCATTGGAACGGGATTATATTGCGTGGAGTGTGGTGGTTGTGCGGGTGATTGTTTTCCTGCTGGTGGGGTATATGATTACCACCCTGATTAATGAGCAGCGGAAGGCGCATCAGGCGTTGGAAGCCGCCAATCTCAAGCTTGCCCAATACGCCCGCACCGCGGAACAACTTTCGGTGAGCCGGGAGCGCAACCGTTTGGCGCGCGAACTGCACGACACCCTGGCGCACACGCTCAGCGGGTCGGCGGTGCAGTTGGAGGCGGTCAACGCGCTGTGGGAACAAGACCCGGCGCAAGCCCACATCATGCTGGAGCAGGCGCAGGCAGCGATTCGCAGTGGATTGACCGAGACGCGCCGCGCACTGCAGGATTTGCGCGCCAGCCCGCTGGAGGATTTGGGGCTGCAATTGGCGCTGCGAACTTTGGCGCAGAACAACGCCAATCGGATGGGGATAGCGCTGGAACTTCACTTGACCAACCATCTGGACAAACTTGCGCCCGGCATCGAACATGCCATCTACCGCATCGCGCAGGAAGCCATCACCAACATCGAACGCCACGCCAACGCCACCAAAATGTCGGTGCGATTGATGTGGCTGGACGACGACCGGCTGCAATTAATCATCGCTGAAAACGGCAAAGGCTTTGATTTGAGCAAACTCAGTTCCGAACAGAAATTTGGCATCAAGGGGATGGAGGAACGGGCGGAGATGGTCGGCGGGACGCTGGAAGTGCAAAGTGCGCCGAACACCGGCACAACGGTATCGCTGATAGTTTCGGCGTCGCCGCAAAATACCCCGGAGGAAAAAGGATGATTCGCGTATTGATTTGCGATGACCAGAATATTGTCAGCACCGGATTGAACGCCATTTTGAGCACTGTTCCCGACATTGAAGTGGTCGGCATTGCCGATGATGGCGCGGAAGCGGTGGAAAAAGTCGCGGCATTGAACCCCGATTTGGTGCTGATGGATTTAAAAATGCCGGTGATGAACGGCATTCAAGCCACCCGGCTCATTCGGGAAAAACATCCCTCGGTGAAGGTGCTGATTTTGACCACGTATGATGACGATGCGTGGCTCTTCGATGCGATTCACGGCGGTGCATCCGGATATTTGCTCAAAGATACCCCGCGCGAGCATTTAATCACGGCAATCCGGGAGACCATCGCGGGCAAAACCCACATCGACCCGGCGGTGGCGGGCAAACTTTTCCAGCACATCAACCGCAGCCAATCGCCGCGTCCGCCCGCCGCCGGCAGCACCATCACCGATACATTGACCGAGCGGGAGCGCGAAGTGTTGCGTCTGCTGGCACAGGGATTGACGAACAACGCGATTGCCGCCAAATTGTTTCTTTCGGAAGGGACGGTGCGGAATTACGTCAGCAACATTTTTACCAAGCTCGGCGTTTCCGACCGCACCCAAGCGGCGGTCATCGCCCTGCGTTACGGCATCGCCGACGATTGACGTGGCGGACGTGGAAAATCAGTATAAAATTGTTGCGTTAATGGCTTTGGGGTGTTGTTTCGGTGGCGGCGGGCGTTTTTTTCAGCGAGAAAGATAAAATGCTGTACCCCAGCACGCCCGACAACAGCGAGCCGAAAACAATGCCGATGCGTTCATCAAACAGCTTGGGTCCGGTGAATGCCAGTGACCCGATGAAGAGGCTCATGGTGAACCCAATCCCGCACAGTACCGCCGTGCCGTACAAAGTTTTCCATGAAATTTGCTGTGGCAGCCGGGCGATATTCAATTTCACCCCGACCCAGCAGAAGAAGAATATTCCCAGTTGTTTCCCGATGAACAGTCCGGCAATAATGCCGTTTGACACACTATTGAAAATGGCTTCGGGGGCAACGCCCAACAAAACGATGCCGGAATTTGCGAAGGCGAACAACGGCAGAATGCCAAAAGCGATGACAGTGTGCAGGTCATGCTCCAATTCCCGCAACGGCGATGCGCCCTCCGCGTCGCGGATGGGGATGAATAGCGCCAGCAACACCCCCGCCAGCGTGGCATGCACGCCCGATTTCAGCAGCGCGATCCACATAATCAGCCCGACGGCGAAATAGGGCATTTTTTCTGTAAATCCCCGTTTGTTGAAATAAAACAATACCAGCAGGCATATCCCAACAACTGCCAATGCCGAAAATGAGATGTTCGCCGTGTAAAAAATAGCAATGATGAGCACCGCGCCAATGTCATCAAAAATGGCGAGTGAGGTGAGGAAAATTTTCAGCGAGATGGGCACGCGCGAGCCAAGCAGCGAAAGGATGCCCAGTGCGAAAGCGATGTCGGTGGCGGTGGGAATTGCCCAACCCGATATTGCCACGGGGTCGTTAAAATTGAAGGCGACATAAATTCCCGCCGGAACGAGCATGCCCCCCAGCGCACCCAAAGCGGGCAATGCAATGTTTGCGGGGGTGGAGAGTTCCCCTTCCAGCATTTCCCGTTTGAGTTCCAGCCCCACCAGCAAGAAAAACAACGACATAAAACCGTCATTTATCCACAACAGCAGCGGTTTGGCAATCTTAAAACTGCCCACTTTCACCGAGACCGGCAGGTCAATAAAAGAGGTGTAAACCTCTGCCAGCGGGGAATTCGCCAAAATAATTGCCAGCACGGCGGCAATCATCAGTAAAATACCCCCGGCGGAGCCCAACTTCAGAAAATCTTTTAGATAAAATCCTTTTGGTTTGCGCATAGTCCTTGAGTTTTCTGAGCCGTTAGCGGCTCACAGTAAGCGTGATTTCACAGGGTTCGGGATAGTTTCCGGTAACATCAACCACCACCAGCCGAAAGCCATACGTGCCGGGCGGGACGGTGTCGCTGTTCCACGCGCCCAAAAATCCTTCGGTGGGAACGGGGGTATCATATGCCTGAATGAAATTCCAGTCGCTACCCGGTACACGGAACTCAATTTTGTAATAATCGAAGTTTTCGGTCACTGCCGCCCCGAAAATTTGCACCATCCCGGACACGGTTGCGCCATCGCCGGGTTGGGTGATGCGCCCGCCCGGATTCGGGCAATTTGGCGTCACCCCGGTGTTGGCGGCAGGTTCCGGCGTGGGGGTGTTTACCGTTTGCGGCACGGCGGTGGGGCGCGGTGTGGGGGTGAGCGTGGGGGTCGGCGTGGGCAGCAACACCGGCAGGGTCGGCGTGGGCGGCAATTGCACAATCAGGGTGGGGGTGGGGGTGCTCACCGGCAACGGCACTTCGGTGATTAAAATGTTGGCGGTATAATAAACGCCCCCCGTCAGCAACAAAACAACCACCAGATTGATGATTGCCCGATTCATACGCGCGATGGCGTTTTCTTTTTCCAGCGCAAAAATTGAACGGTTGCGAGCATTCACGGCAAGGTTTATGCTGCGAATTTGCCATAATCCAATCAGTGCTAAAAAAATATACACCCACAGGGCGTTATCGGCGATGAGTTTTACCAGGATTGACATGTCTCGCCAGGAAGCCTTTCACATTAATGAAAAATCATTCACAGCAGAGTATACAAACGGGATGATATTGTGGCAAATTGTTTGCAAACACGTACCCTACAAATCCCCTACGCGCAGCAAACGATTATTCCGCCGGGTTTGCCAGCTCTGCCAGCACACCCTTCACCAATTGAACCAGCTTGCTCGCCATAATGTGGCTCGCTTCCAGCACTTCTTCATGCGTCGTTTCGCGGTCGCTGGTGGTATCGGTGATGGCGACATTGGAGATGCCGCTGATGCCCAGCACGCGGATGCCGCTGTGCCGCGCCACCACAACTTCCGGCGCGGTGGACATCCCCACCGCATCCCCGCCGACAATTTGCAGGAAGCGAATCTCGGCGGGTGTTTCAAAAGACGGACCCGACAGACTCACATATACCCCCTCTTGAAGGGTGAAGCCCGCCTGCTGTGCCGCCCGTCGCGCCATCGCCTGCAATTCCAAATCGTATGGGGTGGACATATCGGGGAAACGGGGTCCGAAAGCGTCCAGATTCGCGCCTATCAGGGGGTGGTGTCCCGCCATGCCGGTGAAGTTGATGTGGTCGGTGATGAGCATCAAATCGCCCACGGAAAACGTCTGATTCAGCCCGCCGGCGGCATTGGTGACGATGAAAATTTCCACGCCCAGCAACTTCATCACCCGCACGGGGAGGGTGATGGCTTGCATGTCGTGTCCTTCATAAAAATGATACCGCCCCTGCATTGCCAGCACGGTGTGTCCCTGCAATTCGCCGATGACCAACTGTCCGGCGTGTCCCTGCACGGTTGAACGCGCAAAATGCGGAATGTCGGCGTAGGGGATGGTGGTGGCATTTTGCAGTTCATCCGCCAACGGTCCCATCCCCGACCCCAACGTGAAGGCGATGCGCGGACGCAGCGGCGTTTGTTGCATGATGTAATCGGCGGCTTCTTGAAGCGCTTGCATTGAAATAGTCATTTTATACCGTCCAAATATATTTTTCTTCAGACATAAATAATTGGCGACAATATTTCTGCCGCCAATCATGCGTCTGCGTTTTAGAGAAAATTATTCGTCTGTTTCTTCCAGCAAATGAGTATAAACTTGCGTGGTGGAAATATTGGCGTGCCCCAGCAATTTTTGGATATCCTGCAACGATTTTCCGAGGCTGAGTTTGTGCGCGGCAAACGAGTGACGCAGTGTGTGCGGCGTCACCTTTCCCTCAATGCCGATTTCCTCCACATACCGTTTGATGATGAGCCACGCCCCCTGACGGGTGAGCCGTTTGCCGCGATGGTTGAGGAAAAGAGCGGGTTCTTTTTGAGTGTGCAACAGTTGTCGCCGTCCCTGCTCAACATAAACGCGCAACGCTTCCAGCGCATCGCCCGTGACGGGGATGTACCGCTCTTTGATGCCGCTCTTCTTCCCTTTGACGCGCACACTGCCTTCGGAAAAGTTGACATCATCCACATTCAGCGACACCAATTCCGTGACGCGGATACCGGAGGCGTACAGCAACGCCAGCATCGCGTGGTCGCGGCGGGATTTCGGCGCATCATCAACGGTGGTGATTTGCAACAGCCGGTTGATGTCTTTCACCGAGATGGTTTTGGGCAGTCGTTTTTTCACTTTCGGCGAATTGAGGGTGGCGGTGGGGTCGTTTTGCACAATCCCTTCCGCGATGAGGTAATGGAAAAATGATTTGATTGCCGCCACCTTGCGGGCAATGGTGGATGAGGAGTATGTGCGGCGAGAATTATCTTTCAGGTCTGAAATGTAATCGTTAATGGAGGCACGAGTGACATCGCTCCAATCATCGCTCACTTTGGCGCGCATAAACGTGCTGAATTGCGATAAATCGTTGCGGTAGGCGGCGATAGTGTTGTCGGAATAGCCTTTTTCCACTTCCAGAAATTTTAAGAACCCGCGAACAATTGCGTCCATTGGTCACTCCTTCGGCAATCTTGCATTGTTGGTTACTGCGATTATCTACATACCATAATCAGTTTACCATATTATTGACGAGGAAGCAACATTATGTGAATCTATTTTCCGCCCATTTTTTCCCTGTTTGACGGGCAGTTGTGGTATAATGGCAACTTATGAAACGATACGCACTTATCTTGGTGGCAATCACCTTTTTGGCGTGCGGACAGCTCATCACGCCCGAACCATCGCCAATTGCACAACCGAATTCTCCCACGCCGACGCTGGCGGTGACACTTCTGCCGACGGTGACGCCGCGCCCCACCGCCACGCCCCGCCCGGCGACGCCGGAACCGACCCTCACCCCGACGCCCACCCCGACCCCCATCATCTACACGGTGCAACCGGGCGATGTGCTGGGCAGTATCGCGCTGAATTTTGGTATCTCGGTGGAATCGCTTCAGGCGGCAAACGGCATCATCGACCCGCGCACGCTGCAAATTGGGCAGGTTTTGATTATCCCCGAACCGGAGGGCGAATCCGGCGCGCCGACGCCCACCCCCACGCCATACCCCGCCAATATTCAGGGCGTTAATTTTGTGGAAAATCCACCCGGCACGTTGTGGGCTTTCGGAAGTGTGACGAACCCGGGCAGTTCAACCCTCTCGGAGATGGTGGTGGAAGTGAACCTGTTTGACGCGGAAGGGAAACTGTTGGCATCCAAGGCGGCGTTCACCGGGCTGGACGTGCTGCCGCCGGGGCAATCAGTACCGTTTGCCGTGCCATTCGACGAGCCGCCGTCATCCTTCGCGCAGTATCAAGTGGCAGTGGTCGCCGCCGTGCCGTTGCTGGGCAATACCCGCTATTATCTGGATTT